>CALGTT010000324.1 GCA_937901485.1 uncultured Ruminococcus sp. | reverse complement strand
CAACTGTTGTCAGCAGCAAGACCGAAAAGGTTTCCAACAAGTGTCAGTACAGTGATTTCGACACCAACAGCTCTCTTTCCTACATTCCGTCCGGTGACTATGTACTCGAAACCAACACAGCAAACCTGCTCGGTCAGTTTGAAACCGACGGCGGCTGCATGGATGAAGATGCATACTCCCTCGGCGGCAGCGGTGATGTAGATATCACGACCACAGCTCCCGCACAGACAACACAGTCCTCTCAGGCAACTGCACAGACAACCACACAGACCACTGCTCAGCCGGCAGACACCACTGCAACACAGACAAGTGTTCAGCCCGGTCACCCGACAATGTATGGTGATGTCAACTGCGACGGCGAAGTAAACCTGCTCGACGTACTGGCACTGAACAGAAACCTGCTGATCGGTGAGAAGCTCACAGAAAGCGGCATTGCCAATGCAGACGTTGACGGCGACGGCAAGCCCTCCGCAACGGATGCACTGAACATCCTGAAGTATACCATCGGTCTGATCAAGAATTTCTAAGCTTAATCCCCCCTCCCGAAGCCGCTGCACATTTGTGCAGCGGCTTCTTTTTTGTGCACGGACGGACAAATTTCATCTCAAAAAGTCAGCGGTTTTGAATAAAAGAAAAATTATATTGTTTTTCAATAAAAAGTACTTGACAAATGATATTGCATATGCTATAATGAAAACATCACAAAACAACTGACGGAGGTAACAACTATGTGGAACAAAACCAAGTCCTTACAGCTCTCAATCCTGCTGGTGCGTGTGCTGTTTGTGTTCATCCCGATCCTGATGCTCTGTGTGCCGGTCATTACCCAGTGGTATGACGCAGTGTACGGCGAGGGTGTCGGGCTGATCGGCGGACGCGTTGCCGTGCCGCTTTCGATCTGTCTGTACAGCGCAGCAGTCTGCGGCATGGTCTGCCTGTGGGCACTCGGAAAGCTTTTGCAGAACATTAAAAAAGACGAGGTATTCACACAGCAGAACTGCAAACATCTGCGTGTGATCTCGTGGTGCTGCCTGCTGGCGGCTGTCCCGTTCGGCGTGTTCGGCATCTGGCGTTCGCTGAGCATCATTGTCGCGCTTGCCGCAGCGTTCTTCGGACTGATCCTGCGCGTGCTGAAGAATGTCTTTGAGAAAGCGGTCGAGCTGAAGGAAGAAAACGACTATACTATCTAAAGGAGGATTTCCATGCCGATTATTGTAAACTTAGATGTGATGATGGCAAAGCGGAAGATCTCCTCCGGTGATCTTGCCAAGAAAATCGAAATCACACCTGCCAATCTTTCCATTCTCAAAACCGGAAAAGCCAAAGCCATCCGCTTTTCCACGCTTGAAAAAATCTGTGAGGTCCTCGACTGCCAGCCGGGGGATATTCTTGAATTTAAAGGAGATGAAGAACCATGACAAAACGTAAAAAAATTGCCCTGATACTGGGAGGAATCGCTGCTGTGCCGCTGATGATTGCCAGTGCACTGATCAAGGGAGCGTATGATTATGTGGAGCAGGTGCCGGATATTATCCCGATCGCCGAAAGCATGACATTCCCCACAAACACCATCATTACAGCGGACGATCTTGCGGATATTCAGAAAGCCACCTATACCAGGATGTTTGTTGACAATATGGACGGCGCATTACCAGGACTGCGTGATAACAATACCCTGCTGAATACCGGCGAATCTGCCGGCACATTCGATGTCATTATTGATGCAAAGGGAGAAAACAGCGAACATCGTGATGTGACGATCACAGTCACCGTCACAGAGGAATAAGCATCATGAAACGTCTGCCGAAAAACTGTATCTACTATCTCATTGCCTTTGTGATACTCTATGGCATCGAAGCCATCATTGCTATGCATACTTCCGGCTGGATCCGCGGGTATATTGGGGATGTGCTGGTACTTCCCCTGCTCTATTGTCTGATCCGTATCTTCACGCCTGCACTCCCCCGTTCCCTCCCCCTCTGGCTGTTTGCGCTCGGATGCCTTGCAGAGCTTTTGCAGCTGCTCCGTTTTGCTGAGCTGCTGGGATTTGCGGAGGGTTCGCTCCCTGCCGTGATCCTCGGCACGAGAGCGGACTGGCGGGATGTGCTTTGCTATGCGATCGGAACATTGCTGACTATCATCGTACTGCGACTGAAAGGAGAACATCATGACTGAATCCTACAACGAGATCTATGGTACACCGAATACGCTGCCTCTGCCGGAAGTCCCTGCACCGGCAGAAAAGCCCGCTGAAACCTATGCCAGAAAGGAACAGATCACCGCATTCCTCGCCATGCTGGCTGGATTTCTCTTCATCCGGCTGTGTCTGTACCATGTCACAGGATTGCTGACGACCCTGTTTTTTTGGGGTGTATTCACATTCTGCATCGTGTATCTGCGCAAAAGCGGGAAGACCTTCCGGAAACAGCACAAAGCTCTTGCGACGGTACTCTATCTCTTTTCCGCAGTCTATACCATTACAGCGAACGTATTCCTCAAATCCCTGAATACCGTTTTCCTCCTGCTTGCGGGCAGCCTGTTCATCTATACGGTCTGCCATCCGGAGAGGAATGTGTTCCGGTTCCTCCCCTACTCCCTGCATAAAGCATTTCTTGCAAGTCCCTTTGCCAATTTCGGCAGATGTCCGGCGGCAGCAGTATCCGCTGTCAGGGGCAGCACGGGCGGCAGAAATCTGCTCTATGTTCTCGGCGGTCTGCTTATTGCGGTTCCCGTCACTGTTACGGTTGCCGCGCTCCTGTGCAGTGCGGATCATAATATGAACCGGATGATCGAAAGCCTGCTCTTTGAGCCGGATGAAGAGCTGATAGTGCTGATCCCCCATCTCGCCTTCGGTGCGCTGGCTGGCTTCTGGCTGTTCAGTCTGCTGTACAGCAATGTGACCGGAAAGAATCTGCCCTTGTTTGAACAGGCAGACTGTGAACGCAGTATTCTTGGTCTGCGCTTTCTCCCGAATCCCATGGTCTATGCGGCTGTGACCCCCATCTGCATCCTCTATGTGATGTTCTTTGTATCCCAGTTCCAGTATTTTCTGGGTGGCTTCACAGGTGAACTTGCGGAAAACCTCACCTATGCGGAATATGCACGCAAGGGCTTCTTCGAGCTGTGCTGGGTGTGCTGCATCAATGCCGCTGTGATAGGCGTGATGAGCTTCTGTGCCAAGCTCTGCGGTGTGGTCAAGCCCATGATGCTGAAAGTTTACACGCTCTTTCTCTCCGTTTCCTCCCTCATTCTGGCAGGCACGGCATTGTCGAAAATGTTCCTGTATATCGCTAATTACGGCATGACACAGCTGCGCGTGTACACCACCTGGTTCATGCTCCTGCTGGTGATCCTGTTCGTGCTGGTCATCATCCGCCAGTTCAGGATGAATCTGCCCGTATGCAAAATCGGATTTGCCGCCTTTACGGTGATGTTCGGTCTGCTCTGCTTCTCCCGTCCGGATGCGTGGATGACACGGTATAATGCGGAAATGTGCCTTGCAGGACACCTCGAGGAGCTTGACACGGATATGATCTACTGGCATATGTCTGCAGATGCTGCCGCCGTTCTCTCCACCTACCAGAACGGTGAGCTTGCAGAATGCAGGGTCGGGAAAAATGCATCGGTTGATACCGTTATCAACAAGCACCTTGCGAAATGTGCGGAAGATCCATACCGGAACCTCAACCTCTCCGCATGGATATTACAGGTGAACGGGGTGACGGAAGAATGAACCCATTCCCCTATTTCCATGACAACAAACGCTACCACACACTATACTATTATAATAAAGTAAGGTTCGGGCATCGTGTCTATAAAGCCGTCCTCGACGGCGGCTTTACCTGCCCGAATCTCGACGGCACAAAAGGACATGGCGGCTGTGCGTTCTGTGACGGCGGCAGCGGCGCATTTACAAAGCCCCTGTCCCTCTCCGATCAGCTCGATCTCGAAATGGAACGCATCCGCCGCCGCATCCCCGATGCAATGGCGATCGCCTATTTTCAGGTGCATACCAACACCTATGCCCCCCTACCCCGACTGCGTGAACTGTACGCAACCGCACTCTCCCATTCCGGCATCTGCGGCATTTCGATCGGGACGCGTCCCGACTGCCTGCCGGATGAAGTCCTCGCCTATCTTGCGGATCTGAACCGCCGGACTTACCTCACTGTCGAGCTCGGCATCCAGACGGCGCATGACCGGACGGCGGCGGATTTCGGGCGCGGCTATGACTTCGCGGAATTTCTGGAAAGCTACGGGAAACTGCAATCCCTCGGCATCCGCACCTGCCTGCATATCATCAACGGTCTGCCCGGTGAAAGCATAGAGGATATGATCGAAACCGCCCGTATTCTGGGAAAATTACATCCGCAGGCAATGAAACTCCAGCTTCTGCACATTCTGAAAGGCACAAGATATGCAGAGCGTTTTGAGCGCGGAGAGATCGTCCCCATGACACAGGAAAACTACATTGAAACTGTCGTGAAACAGCTCGAATACCTGCCGCCGGAAACGGTGATCGAACGGGTAACGGGAGATGGCGAAAAGGCAAAGCTCCTTGCACCGCTGTGGAGCATGGACAAAATACGGACGCTCGGCGGCATCGACAAAATGCAGAAAGAGCTGGATTCGTGGCAGGGAAAACGGTTCTGTCCATAACCATTCATCCGCCTCCTGTGTGGGGCGGATTCTCTGTTTTCTACAAATTCCATGCGCAAAAACTGTGCATTCTTCCAAAAGTGATGAATTTGTCACTTCCCTATTGACTTTGCAAATCAAGTGTGATATAATTATCACATCGGGTGACAAAAACATCACATGCAAACGGAGGAAATACGAATGGAACAGAAAACAAAAAAAGCACGGACATTGTATCAGGAACATCTGGCGCAATTTTTCGCCTATTTTTCGCTGATGCTTTCTAACGGCTCTAATCTGGTGATGGATTTCATGGGGATTCGCGGTCAGACCATTCCCCTGCTCATCAGTATTCTGCTCTGTGTTTTCACAATTGCCGCAATTTCTTGGTGGCTCTCGCCGAAATTTGGTTCACAGCCAATACAGGAGGACGAGATGGCAAAGGAAAACCTGAACAAGGCGGTGAGGTACACCTGCGCAGTACTGGTGATACTGGGACTAATCGGTGTTTCCGTGCTGAGTGTTCTGGATTTCAGCATCACAGTGAAACTGGACGCTTCCAACATCGGCAGTGCCTTTTTCATGTTATTCGGCATGTTTTTCGCAATGCGCAGCGGATTTTTCCTGCTGATCGAGCGGAAGTACAGCATTTCCGACGAAGACGAGGAGGAATGACATGCCGGAGCTGATTACAAAACTGAAGGAATACCGCGCAAAAAAGGGCATGAAGCAGGGGGAGCTTGCAGAGCTTGTGGGGGTGCGCCGTGAAACTATTATCCGCCTTGAAAAGGGGCAGTACAACCCCTCCCTGAAGCTTGCGATGGACATTGCGAAGGTATTCGGGGTAACGGTGGAGGAACTGTTTGCATTTCCGGAAGAAGATTAGGACGTGCTGACACGACCGTTAGAAAATATTCACCTATTTTATGCTCAAGGAGGCAGTAATATGAACAATTCCATCCCAAACACAAAAGATGAAAAACGCGAAGATACAATCAGAAGGACTGATGCAATTATCAATCCCGAACATGAAGATGATAATGTACTTTATGGACCTTTTGACACTGTGGAAGAAATGATGGAGGCTATATTACGCGATGACGATTGAGCCGTACGGAGCAGTAAATATTGTAAAAGCCTCATAAATACCCTTGTTTATCGCCGTCTGAATACAATCAGGCGGCTTTTTTTCGAATACGAATCCCCCGAACTACAGCAGAGAAAAGCGGGACTCGCAGACACAGCCTCCGCCTTAATCCCCTCCCTTCGGGAGAGAGAAACCCTTGGTTTCTGTTTATGTGAAAGACTATCATCAAGTTTTAGCTTTTACAAACGATTCGTCCTTATTTTTGTAAACTGTCAATTTTTTTTGAAAAAATCAATATTACCTCTTGACAAATATTGCAGAGTGTGCTATAATGTGTTTGTAAGATATATTATACAGCGTATAATATTGAAAATCAAAATCATATTGCAGGAGGGATGGTATGTTTCCAATCAGTGCTGCGCTTCTTGATGCAATGGTGCTTTCTCTCGTTGACCGTGAGGAAACCTATGGCTACAAGATCACGCAGGATATGCAGACAGCCGCGAAAATCTCGGAGTCCACTTTGTACCCCGTACTGCGCAGGCTGCAAAAGAACGGTGCGCTCGAAACCTTTGACAAGGCGTATATGGGGCGCAACAGACGCTATTACAAGATCACGGCACTCGGACAGGCAATGCTGTCACAGTACCGCATCGACTGGACACAGCACAAGGTGCAGGTGGACGGCATTCTGGAAGAACAGCCGGCAGGAACAACGGCGGACGAGGAGGAGACAGTATGACATCTTCAGAATTTTTACAGCAGCTTGCGGCAAATCTGCAATGCTTGCAGGATGAGGAACGCGCAAATGCAATGGCGTATTATCACGAGTATTTCGAGGAGGCTGGCGAGGAAAACGAGGCAGAAGCCGTGGAACGCCTCGGCTCTCCGCAGTCCGTTGCAGAGCGCATCATCAAGGAGATCGGCGCAGAGTCTGCGTTTACATCCGCAGCCGCACCGAAAACCAGCTCCGCTGCCTATGATTACGCATCCGCAGCCTCCGCAGCTCCGGCGGCAGGAAAGGACAGCACCGGACGCACCGTTCTTGCGATCGTGATCCTTCTGCTGACGTTCCCGTTCTGGATCGCCTTTCCGATCGTGTGGTTCACCATCGTGCTGCTTCTGTTTGTTCTTCCGGTCAGCCTCGGTCTTTCCGGCATTGCGGCTGTTGTGCAGTCCGCGTTCAGCTTCATGTTCGGTGATATCGCCATGGGCATGTGGGACATGGGCGGCGGCTTGTTCCTGATCGGTTTGATCATGCTGACATGGTACCCCAGCTTCAAGCTCGGCAAGCTGATGACAGTGGGCTTTGGAAAAATGTGCAGCGGAATTTTCAAGTTCCTGAGTGGAAAGGAGTAAAGAGATGAAATTACATGCAGCGTATTGGGTAACAGCAGGTGTGCTCGCTGTGGCAGGTATTGTGATGATGGGCTGTGCCTTCGTTCAGCGTGCAAACCTCAGAGAGGGCAGATCATGGTCGGATTCCTTTGGCGAGTTTGACAACATCGAGATGAAAGCAGGCTACTGCACCGTTAAGGTCGAACCGATCGGTGCGGATGAAGAATGCCGTGTGGACTTTGTGAATATGCCCGAGGATACAGAAGCCTATGTGGAGGGCGGCACGCTCTTTATCAAGGAGGAGAAAAAGAATCGTTTCCGTTTCGTGAGCTTTGGTGATTTCGGATGGGAACAGGGTGAGGTCACGATCTATCTCCCTGAACGCGACTACAAGAAGATCAAAATGTCCGTGGGCGTTGCCGCCGAGAGCGTGATCGACAGCCTTTCTTGTAATACTCTGGTACTGGACTGCGGCGTTGGCGATCTGGATCTGGTGAACAGCCGCATTACAGGCGATCTGGACATTGACTGCGGCACGGGTGATTTCACAATGCGCGAAGTGACCGTGGAGGGCAAGTCCGACATTGACAGCGGCGTGGGCAGAATGCACATGGATCGTGTGCAGATGCAGAAAAAAGCCGACATTGATGTCGGCACAGGTGATTTTGATGTGACCGCCTGCGAATTTGCAGAGCTGGAGATCGACGGCGGCGTTGGCGATGTGAAATTCCTGTCCGCAAAGCTTTCCGGTGATGTGGATGTGACGCTCGGCACGGGCGATATTGAGATCGAGGTGCTCGGTGATCCGATGCTTTACAATTTCCGCCTGGACGGCAGCGATGTTACCATTAACGGCGATAATGTCAAGGTAATGAACAATTACGATGCCCAGTACGAATTCAAGGCGGACTGCGGTGTCGGGGATATCAGCGTTACATTTCTTGAATAAATATAACTGTCAGTGAAATACCGGTGCGAATCTGCATCGGTATTTTTCACTCTCCTCAACCGTTATTTGTACAACCGTGCGTTTGCAGGACAACCAAAAATTGTTTTACTGTAAAAATTCATTGCTTGCATTCAACTGCGAATTGTGATATAATGTAATCAATGAGAAAGTCCGGAATTTCTTATGGGCAAAAATACAATGTGCAGTTGTATATGGAAAGGGGGAAAACATGGTTTCTCAATTCAGCAAGAACCTGACAAAATTCAGAAAGCGAAGCGGTCTGACACAGGGGCAGCTCGCTTCCAAGCTCAATGTTACACCGCAGGCTGTGTCCAAATGGGAGAACGGCAGTCTGCCGGATACCGAGATCCTGCCAAAGCTCGCTGTCATCCTCGGTGTATCCATTGATGTGCTGTTCGGACTGGCGGAGGATCGGGATGTGCCGGATCTGGAGCAGATGATCGCCGACCGCATCCGGCAGACACCGCAGAAAGACCGCGCCGATGTGGTGATGCAGCTGTTCTATGCAGCGATCTCTGCCTATCACGATCACAAGCAGTCTGCGCCGCGCTTTCCTGAGAATCTGGAAATGGAAACCTATGCAGAAATCAAATCCGATCATGAAGGAGTCGTTGCAAGACTCAATGACGATCTGAAATATTTCTGCTTTGTCAAGATCCCCGAAGACGGCGTAAACAGCTACACGGAAGTCACCGACAACATGATCCATCTCTTTGAAACACTTGCCAACAGGGACGCGATCACCATCATTCACTACCTCGGAAGCGGCTACCGCAACCGGATGCAGTCCCTTGAGTACATCGCACAGCAGGTGGACCTTCCCCTGCCCCGTGTCCGCAAGGTCATGGATAATCTTGACCGGCTTGCCATTGTATGGCGCGTTTCCGCAAACATCACTGACACACCATCCATCATTTACGGATATGGCTATAACACTGCACTGACCTGTCTTCTGGTCATAGCAAAGTCCATTGCCAATTATATCCGATCCCACGACCTTTGCATTGATACTTATACCCGCGGCCCGTTCCGCACACTGCCCGCTGAAGCAAAAGGCCCCGTTCCACAGGCTTCCCTCTGGACGGATGCTGAGAATAATGAGTCAACTACAAATGAGGAGGAATTATCATGAAGAAATGCAAACCCATGCTCGCAGCCGCAATGGTAATGGCTGCCGCACTGACCGCACCCTTTCAGACTGTTTTTGCAGCAGGTGAGACAATGAACATCAACATCGACCTCGGTGCAGAAACCAAGACCATCAGCCCCATGATCTATGGTATCAACCAGTACAGCAATCAGGACAAGTACAAGCTGGTCACTGCAACGGCTCTGCGTCAGGGCGGCAACCGTATGACTGCCTACAACTGGGAGAACAATGCTTCCAATGCAGGCTCCGACTGGAAGCACAGCTCCGACGACAATGTGTCCAAGACCGATGATCCGGCGGACTGTGCACAGGTGCTCTCCAAAGAAGCAGCTGCCAACAATATCAGCTACAAGTTCACCACGCTCCAGCTGGCAGGCTATGCTGCTGCGGATAAGGACGGCCCTGTTTCTGAGGAAGAGGCTGCTCCCTCTGACAGATGGAACGAGATCGTTCTGACAAAGGGCAGTGCATTTGATGAAACACCGGATCTGACCGACGGCAAGGTTTACATGGACGAATATGTCAACTATATTGTCAATAAACTCGGCGACTCTACAACTGCAACCGGTATTCAGGGCTACAGCCTTGACAACGAGCCGGCTCTCTGGCATCATACCCACAGCAGAATCCATCCGGAACGCGTTACCATCGAGGAGCTGCGTGACAAGTCCGTAGAAATGGCAACTGCCATCAAGAAGATCGATCCGAAGGCAGAGGTATTCGGTCCTGCACTTTATGGCTACACTGCATTTAATTATCTTGCTGACGATGACAGCAGCAACGAATGGGAGACGATCAAGGCAGAAAATAACTACCACTGGTATCTCGACTGCTACCTCGACCAGATGAAGAAGGCATCCGATGAAGCAGGCGTTCGTCTGCTGGACGTACTGGATATCCACTATTATACAGAAGCGACTGGCGACTGCCGCGTTTCCAACTGTCCGGATAACTCCCACACAAAATGTGCGGAAGCAAGAATGCAGTCCGTTCGTTCCCTCTATGAGGAAGGCTATATTGAGAACAGCTGGATCGGTCAGTGGGGCAAGGAAAATCTTCCGATCCTGCCGACTGTACAAAAGTCCATTGATACCTACTATCCGGGCACAAAGCTTGCCATCACAGAGTATAACTTCGGCGGTGAGAACCTGAGCGGTACGATCGCAGAAGCAGAAGCACTCGGCTGCTATGCGGATGCAGGTGTATATCTGGCAACCATCTGGAGCGGCAATGCGTACCAGTTCGCAGGCATCAACCTGTACACTAACTATGACGGCAAGGGCGGCAAATTCGGCGATCAGCTCGTACCAACCAAGACCGATGATGTTTCCCGTTCCAGCTCCTATGCGTCCATTCAGGGCAAGGATCAGGGCACTGTAACTGCAATGGTCACCAACAAGGATATGGCAAATGCACAGGAAACTGTGATTTCCCTCGACAATGCAGATACAACCTATGAGGCAGCAGCAGTTTATGCAGTATACGGCGATTCCTATGAGATCCGTCTGATCGACATCATCAACGATGTCAAGGACAACAAGGTCACTGTCAATATGCCGGCATATTCCGCAGCAATGGTTGTCATTACTGATGATGCATCCGATTTTGAAGGTCTGGAGCTGTATAATCCTGACAAGTTCCGTCAGGAAACCGAGACTTTTGATGATCCCATGGCCATGGTCACCGAAAACGGCTTTATCGAGATCCCGATCTCCGATCCGAAGCACCTGGTCAGAATCGACATCACTGCCGATGTTACCTCCAGCTCCGGTTCCAGCTGGGGTACTGCTGGCTGTGCAGTCTGCATGAATGCTGAAACTGTTGACGGCGAGGGCTTCTGGACATCCAAGAGCTACTCCCTCTCCCTTGGCAAGGGCAGTTCTGTTTCTGTAGAATTTGACGGTACACTGAAGAATGACGATGTTGAGGTAGAGGGTTATATCGCCGACGGCAAGGTGGAGCTGCAGCAGTGGTGGCAGGCATCTGAAAAGATGGAGGACGATCCGACGGATATCGTTTCCGCAGAATACACCAAGATTGAAGTGGTGTATGAGTACGAGAACACCGGAACGACTGAACCTTCTGAAACCGAGCCTTCTGAAACCGAGCCTTCCGATCCGGCAATTGCCTATGGTGATGTCAACTGTGACGGTGATGTCAACCTGCTCGACGTTCTGACGCTGAACAGAAACCTGCTGATCGGTGAAAAGCTGAGCGAACAGGGCATTGTCAATGCAGACGTTGACAAGGACGGCAAGCCTTCTTCCGTAGACGCGCTCAATATCCTGAAGTTCACCATCAAGCTTGTGACGGAATTCCCCGTTGTATCCTGATTGAAGTCTGCTCCGCACACATTTCTGTGTGCGGGGCTTTTTCTTCCGGAAATTGTTTTCAAAATATCTATTGCATCTTTTGGGAACTTGTGGTATAATGAGTGCAGTTTCAGCCATCTCCCCGATGGGAGACATGCTGACGATTTCATTAAGAAAAGCGGTGACAGAATGGATGATCTGATACGGATCGCAGTCGTTGATGATGAGGAGGTCTTCGTTTCCCTCATTTCCAATAAAATACGTTTATTCCTGCAAAATGAGGGGACGGCGTTTGAGCTTCAGACCTTCACGAGCGGCAGTTCCCTGCTGGAGGACAGCGGTGCTTCACAGTATGACCTTGTTTTTCTCGACATTGAAATGCCGGATGTGACTGGTCTTGATATTGCGCGTACTCTGCGCAGAAAACAGACAAGCACAGAGATGATCTTTGTCACGAATAAGGACGATCTTGTGTATGACACGATCCGGTATACACCGTTCCGCTTCATCCGCAAGCAGCGGTTTGAGCTGGAATTTGATGAGGCACTTGAAAACTATCTGGTGCAAAGACGCAACCGAAAAGCAACCTGCTTTTTCTCCACGGAACATGGCAAAAAGCCGGTCAATGTGATCTCGCTCGTTTACATTGAGGTGCAAAGCCACAAGCTGACGGTGCATTTACAGGACGGAAGCTTCACCGCAAACGGAAATCTGGGTGATGTGGAAAAGTCGATCGCCCAATATGGATTTATCCGGATCCACAACAGCTTCCTTGTCAATTTCCGATATATCAACCTCATCAACCAGAAAACTGTAACGCTTGATGACGGAACTGCTCTGCCGATGAGCCGCGGCAGACTGGAAACGGTAAAGATGGATCTGATGCGGTTTTCGAGGAGGCTTTGACCATGGGGTGGACATTGACCGAGACAGCAGCCACGATCATTGAATGCTGGATCTATGCCGATTTCATGGTTCGCTTTCTCAGACCTGCCAGAACCTGCGTTTTCTGGATCAGCTGGGCTGTCATTCTGCTGATGAACATCCTGCTGACACTGTTTTTTAACGGGTTTATGATTTTTGAGGGTGAATTGGGCATCATCCGCATCACCATGAATCTGATCCTCGCCTGTCTGCTGCTGAAGGGCAGCATGTTTGAAAAGATGCTGGCTTCTTTCATTACGGATGCATCCGTGATCATCATCAATCTTACGACAATGAACGTTCTTGGTTCTCTGTTTTCCAAAACCGTGGAGGAGCTGATCACAGAACGCGGTATGCTTCGTCTGACCACGCTGTTCATCACAAAATTTCTATTCTTTCTGTTCACAAGAGTGCTGATCCGGTTCAAACAGAAGGACAAGTATTTCTTCGCCCCGATCGAATGGATCTCATTGAGCATCCTGTTCGTCGTGACGATCTTCGTGGAGATCGAGATCTTCCACCTCTCCCTTGCCTATGAGCTGTCCACACAGTCCCCTTCTGCGATCGGTGCGGCTCTCGGACTGATCGCCATCAACATCCTCGCCTACACACTGATGCGCCGCATCAGCTTCGTCAATGTGGAAAAGACTGAACTGCTGATCGACAAAATGCAGCTTGAGCTTTACAAAACACAGCTCGCTGATTCCGAAAAGCAGTATACGGAGATGCGGCAGATCCGACACGATATGAAAAACCACCTGCAATGCATTTCCCTGCTCCTGCAGGACGGGCAGACGGACAAGGCACAGGCATATGTGGATGATATGATGGAGAATAAGCTGAATTTCGGATACGCAGGAGTCAGGACAGGGCATCGTGTTGTGGATATCATGGCGAACAGCAAGCTCTCCCAGTGCAGCAAGGAGGGGATCAAAACAGCGGTCAATATCAGTCCGTTTGTGCTGGAAATGGACGATGTGGATGTCTGCATCCTTCTTGGAAATCTGTTCGACAATGCTATGGAAGCGTGCAGAAACACAAAGGGAGAACGCTGCATCTACTTTGCGATCGGGCAGCGCAAGGGCTATACCAATTTTGTGATCCGCAATTCCATTGGCGCACCCGTTCTGGTACAGAATCCGGAACTGCACACGACCAAGAAAGAGAAGAAGCTGCACGGCATGGGCTTGAAATCGGTGAAGGACACAGTGCAGAAATACGGCGGCATGATGGAGTTCTACGAAAAGAACCGGGAATTCACAGCGGATGTCTGGTTGCCCAGTAAAAAATGCAGTGAAATTTACCAAACAGGAAAATTTCATGCAGAATAGGAAAATCGCTTGATTTGTCTAAAATAATCGGTTATGATTAAACTAAGAGGTGGTAGTATGATTCACCGCATTAGTGAGAGCATAACCGATTTTTTGATCTCCAAAGAAGTGATCGAACGGGAAGAAGCGGATATTTATGTGTACGGCTATGAGACGCTGTTGTCCGGTGTGATCGACTTTGCAATCGTCACAGCGATCGGCTGTCTGACCGGACATCTGCTGAATGCTCTTGTTTTCTTCATAATGTTCGTTTCCGTCAGGATGTATTCCGGCGGCTATCACGCACAGACCTACGGGAAATGCAAGCTCACTATGGTCCTGCTCCTGCTGGCGGTACTGGGGATCTCTATGGTAAAATTGCCGCTCAGTGCAGTATGCCTGCTGCTCATATTGTTGCTGATTACCGTATGGTTTCGCGCACCGGTGGAGAATACGAACAAGCCGCTTGATGCTTTGGAAAAGAAGAAATACCGCAGGATCAGCGTGATCCTTTCCGCTTTTTGGGGGATCGCCGCGTTGATCGCGTACTTCTTTTCGAATACAATTTCAGCAACGATCGCGGGGACTGGTTTTTTCATTGCCCTGCTGATGGTTGCCGCAATCCACTGGAAGGAGGAACATGCAGATGAAAAAGAATAGCATTATTCTGAAGGCTGTTGCTGCACTTGGCCGCAAGTCCGCTGTCAAGGCGTACAATGCATCTTCTGCGTATGGCTGCTATCAGCCGAAGGCACCGGCAGCACTGAAGAGCCTGAAGAAGTAAGAGGTATTGTTTGCTGATCTGATACAGAGTTTCATGCAAACAGAGGCGGGGTTATTGTAATTGTATAGATCCGTAGCAGCATGGCTGCTGCATCATTGTCACAGCTTTACCGATCAGGGGGCTGTACATGATGGAGCAGCTTTTCTGCTGAACGGTGATAAGTGAGCGAGGAGAGGAAACATGAGCGGCATTACAAAAGGAATGAAGAAGTGTGATCGCTACAGGATATTGTATGAAAAGCGTCTGCGCACGATACAATTGTTGGAAACAGGAAAAAGCATCAGGGAGATCGCAGAGATGCTGGAAGTCAGCCTGAGCTATGTATCAAAGATCAAATGCGATTATGAATACAACGGACTGGCTGCCTTGGAGATATACGAACGCGGCAAGCCCTGGGGCGATGAAGGACGCAAGGTCACAGCGGAGGAGCTTAAGCTGACTAAAATTATAGATTTTTGAGTGATTCAATTTCGCCGTTCCACCCTTCGGCGACTTTTTGCCACACAGCAGATACTCCCCCATCCATGATATTTTGACGAATTTGAGAAATTTTAAAAAAAAGCTTGACAATTTCCATGGGATGTGTTATAATTATTCTGTTAGCTTGGCATTATACTCGAGTGTCAGGCAACAGAATTGCACATGCTTGTGTGGCTCAGTCGGTAGAGCAGTTCATTCGT
>CALGTT010000323.1 GCA_937901485.1 uncultured Ruminococcus sp. | reverse complement strand
AAAAGGTGTTGTATTCCGCACCGAATGCAATGCGGATATTCAGTCGGGAAGTATCAAAAATTTACCAGAAAGTAAAGTAGGTGAGATCATGTCAGTAAAAGCAAAGACAAAAGCATATGTGGCAAGTCAGATACGGGATCTGCTGCAGAATAAGGATACCGGCGGCGGCAGGGCAATGCTTGCAAACCTGCGCAGGGGTATCGGTAAAACACCCGGAGAAATGCCGGAATTGTGGGGCGTTTTCCTTGGCGGCCTCGATGATGCACTCTATGGGCAGAACGGCAAGCCAAGCTCTGCGGAATGGGCAGTGTATCTGTCTCTGACCATGTTTGCACTGCATCAGCAGGGAAATGCAGATTCCGTACAGCAGGATGCGGTTTCACTCGGCAACGCTGCCGCACGCCTGATTGACAGATCGAAGAATGAGGATGAGGAACGAAACCGCATCATGCAGCGTTTCGGTCCGGTGATTACCGCATCGGATATGCCGGAGCTTTCCCATCATCTGCGTGGTATGATCCAGCTTTTCAAGGCAAATAATGTGCATCTGGATTATGTACAGCTTGCCGGGGATCTGTTGGATTTTCAGTATCAGGACTCCCGCCGCAAAGTACAATTGCGCTGGGGAGAGGATTTTTATCATATTGCCAAATCGGAAGGAGATAATGAGTTATGAATATGTATGTTGATTTTCACGTTTTGCAGACCGTTCCGCCCAGCTGTATCAACCGTGATGATACCGGCAGTCCCAAGACAGCCATTTATGGCGGTGCAGTCAGAGCAAGAGTTTCCTCACAGGCATGGAAGCACGCAATGCGTACAGAATTCAAGAACCTGTTTCCGGAGGAGGAACGTGCCAGCCGTACCAAGTTTGTGGTCGATATGGTTGTCAGAGAAATGTTTGCATTGGACAGTACACTTGATGAGGCAGATGCTGTAAAAAAAGCAGCGGCTGCACTGAAAGAAGCGGGAATTGGTCTGGATGAAAAGAAAAATGAAGCCAAGGCACTCTTTTTCATGAGCAACCAGCAGGCAAAGGCTGTGGCAGCCATTGCACTTGAGGGAAACCTGAAAGACAAAGCGGTCAAGGATACACTGAAGAAAGCACTGAAAGAGAATCCCTCCGCGGACATTGCCCTGTTCGGCAGAATGGTTGCAAGCGATCCGAGTCTGAACAGCGATGCCGCCGCACAGGTAGCCCATGCGATCTCTACTCATGCGATACAGAACGAGTACGATTATTTCACAGCAGTGGATGATCTGAAAGCAGAGGATAATGCCGGTGCAGGACATCTGGGTACAGTGGAATTCAATTCCTCCACACTCTACCGCTATGCAACTGTGAATGTATCCGAGCTTGCAAAGAATCTTGGTATACAGAGCGTGCCGGAAGTGATCCGGAAATTTGGGCAGGCATTTATCTGTTCCATGCCGACCGGAAAGGAAAATACATTTGCCAACCGTACATTCCCCGATGCCGTCTATGTCACCATCCGGCAGGATCAGCCGGTAAATCTCTGCGGTGCATTTGAAAAGCCCATTTGCCGCAGTGCCGATGGCTATGCTGCAGCATCGGAAACGAAACTCGTAGAATATGCAGAAACCGTTTACAGCCGCTATGCCGCAGAGCCGGTGAAAGCATTCGGTATCGGTGACCGTATCGGCAGCATTGCAGAGACACTGACCCTGCCCGATCTGCTTGCGGCATTGGAAAAGATGGTCTGTGAGCATCTCGCCGAGGTGTAAGCAATGGCTGTATTATTACTGCGGCTTGCTGCCCCTTTGCAGGCATGGGGCGGCAGTGCCAAATTTGAAGTGCGTACCACACAGCGCGAACCGACCAAAAGCGGCGTGATCGGAATGCTGGCAGCGGCACTCGGCAGAAAGCGTGATGCGGACATTTCCGATCTCGCTGCACTCCGCTTCGGTATCCGTGTGGAACGAGAGGGCAGACTGCTGCGGGATTTCCATACGGCTCATAGTGAGGATGGCAAAGCGTCATATGTGACGGAACGCTATTATCTGTCCGATGCAGTATTTCTGGCAGGACTGGAATCTGAAGATGCTGCATTTCTCGAAATGCTTGCTCATGCACTGGAGCATCCGGTCTATCCGTTGTTTCTTGGCAGAAGGTCCTGTCCCCCGACCCTGCCGCTTCTGCTTGGTATCCATGAGGGGACACTCATG
>CALGTT010000322.1 GCA_937901485.1 uncultured Ruminococcus sp. | reverse complement strand
GCTCCTCAAATGTGCGGCAGCCTGTGATATCCTCATCAAAGCCCTGAATTTCCTCATAGATCGGCGCACATTCTGCCAGCTCCTCCAGAGAGGACGGGAAATCGCGCAGTGTCGTGCCGTCGGGCTTGGTATAGCCTACGCAAACCTTCAGCGTACCAAGTCCGCTGAGTGTGTCCAGCTTGTTGATCGCCAGACCATCCAGACCATTGACACGAACGGAATGACGAACGATCACAGCGTCAAACCAGCCTGTGCGGCGCGGTCTGCCGGTCGTTGTGCCGTATTCTCCGCCCTTTTCGCGGATCTGGTCGCCTACCTCATCAAACAGCTCCGTCGGGAACGGGCCCTTGCCGACTCTGGTGGTATATGCCTTTGCAACACCAATAATATTGTCAATCATGCGCGGTCCGACACCCGTACCAACGCAGACACCTGCGGATACCGGATGGGAGCTTGTGACATAGGGATAAGTACCGAAATCAATGTCCAGCAGGGTTGCCTGCGCACCCTCAAAAAGAATGGTCTTGCCTGCCTTGTATGCCTCATAGGTCAGTACGGAAACATCTGCCACATAAGGACGCAGACGCTCACCGTATGCAGTGTATTCTGCAATCACAGCATCCAGATCATGTGCCTCACCGCCGTATACCGCAGTGATGATCTTGTTCTTCAGATTGCCTGTTGCTCTTGCCTTTTCTGCAAATACAGCCGGATTGACCAGATCACAGATACGGATGCCGCATCTTTCATACTTGTCCATGTAGGTCGGGCCAATGCCGCGCTTTGTCGTGCCGATGTCGCTGTTGCCGCGGAACTGCTCGGACAGTCCGTCAAGTGTGATATGCCACGGCATTACTACATGTGCACGGGGATCGATCTTGAGATTTGCAGTGGAAACACCGCGCTTTTCCATCTCATCCAGCTCGCCGATAAAGTCCTTGGGATCAAGTACGACACCTGCACCGATCAGGCACTGGGTATCCGGATACAGAATACCGGAGGGCACAAGATGGAGCTTGTACACCTGACCATTGCTGACTACAGTGTGTCCGGCATTGTTGCCGCCCTGTGAACGGACTACGACTTCTGCACGGGAAGCCATGATATCAATGACCTTGCCCTTACCTTCGTCACCCCACTGGGTTCCGATTACAATATTTGCAGACATGAATGTTCCTCTTTTCTGTTATTTTTTATTTGTCCGCATTTCTGCGGACAGTCTTACACCTTATTATACCAGAATCTTACGCAGAATGCAAGTCTTTTTTCGTTTTTTCATTTTGTGTTCACGGAATTCTTGCACCGGTGCGCGAAATATGCTATAATAATAACATCATCAAAAAGGAGCAGCGATATGAAACATGTAGAAATCTTTACCGACGGCGCGTGCAGCGGCAATCCCGGTCCGGGCGGCTGGGGGACGATCCTGCGCTACGGCACGGCAGAAAAAGAACTTTCCGGCGGCGCGGCGGATACGACCAACAACCGCATGGAGCTTTCCGCAGTCATTGCAGGACTCTCCGCACTCAAAGAGCCATGCCGCGTCACACTCACGACCGACAGCAAATATGTCGTGGACAGCATCACCAAGGGCTGGGTGTATGGCTGGCAGAAGAAGGGCTGGATCAAATCGGACAAAAAGCCTGCCCTGAATGTCGATCTCTGGGAACAGCTCCTGCCCCTGCTTGCCAAGCATGAAGTCACGTTCGTCTGGGTAAAAGGGCACGCCGGACATCCGGAGAATGAACGCTGTGACCAGCTGGCGGTGGAGCAAAGTATGAAGTACAAGTAATGTCCTCCGTCAGGCGGATACCGCATTTTCTAAAAGAACCTCTGCACCGCCGCGCAGAGGTTCTCTTATATCTCCAAGCAGAACAGTCCCTCTGTGTTCTGAAAAGGGCTGTTCTGCGGACATCATCTGCAATACCGCAGCTGATGCCACCCTTTTCCGGCAAAGGCTTTTTCCGCTACTGCTATTCTATGCAGTTTTTCCGTTTTTGCAACTGGGAATGTATGGGGCACGAGCTGTTGAATTTCTCTGACAACTGCCGCAAAGAACGAAAATTTTGTGAAAATTCACTGAAAGGATTGGGAAACTTACTGAAAAGTGTTGCAATTTCACCTCTGATATGTTATAATATTGCTGTATACTCTGCCTTGCAGGTATCGAATATGTGCAGCAGCGCATATTCTGGTCATATACAAATCCGGCAGCTCTGCTGTCAAACTGAGAGGAGAATCCATTATGTGTGGTATTGTAGGATATGTAGGTCACCGCGACTGTGCGGAGGTCCTGCTCAACGGTCTTTCCAAGCTCGAATACAGAGGCTATGACTCTGCGGGCATTGCTGTGTTTCAGGATCAGAAGATCCTCGTGGCAAAATCCAAGGGCAGACTGCAGGATCTGAGAGATAAAATGGAAGCAGAGGGCAAACCCATGGGCTTTGCAGGCATCGGTCATACCAGATGGGCAACCCACGGCGAACCGTCCGACCGCAACTCCCATCCCCACGGCGGCGGCAGCGTTACCCTCGTACATAACGGCATCATTGAAAATTACAAGCGTCTGAAGGAATTCCTGATCTCCAAGGGCAGACAGTTTGAAAGCGACACCGACACCGAGGTCGTTGCACAGCTTCTGGACTATTACTATCAGGGCAACCACGGCAACCCGACCGAAGCCATCGTGGAAACCATGCGCGAGCTGGAAGGCTCGTTTGCGCTGGGCATCATCTTTGCCGATTTTCCGGACAGAGTTTTTGCGGTACGCCGTGAAAGCCCCCTCATCATCGGTGTGGGCGAGAACGAAAGCTTCATCGCGTCCGACGTGACCGCGATCCTGCGCTATACCAAGAATTATTACCTGCTTGAACATGACGAGATCGCAGTACTGTCCAAGAGCGGTATCAAGATGTATGATCTGCACTATCAGAGAATCGAAAAGGAACTCAAGACCGCTGACTGGGATGAGAGTGCAGCGGAGAAGTGCGGCTATGAGCACTTCATGCTCAAGGAGATCTACGAGCAGCCGACCGCTATCAAAACGACCATCATGCCCAGAATCACCGATGGCCTGCCGAATCTGGAGGAATGCGGCATCACGCCCGAATCCCTGCTGGCATTCAACAAGATCCACATCGTAGCCTGCGGTACGGCTATGCACGCGGGCATTGTGGGCAAGTACGTCATCGAAAAGCTGGCAAAAGTGCCGGTAAATGTCGATATTGCGTCTGAATTCCGTTACCGCGATCCGCTGGTGGGCGAGGGTGATCTGGTCATCATCATTTCCCAGTCCGGTGAAACGGCTGACAGCCTTGCAGCAATGCGTCTGGCAAAGAAGCTCGGTGCAAAGACACTGGCGATCGTCAATGCAAAGGGCAGCTCCATTGCGCGTGAGGCAGATATGCTGATCTACACCCATGCAGGTCCGGAGATCGCGGTGGCATCGACCAAGGCATACATGGTGCAGATCGCGGTGATGTATCTGTTTGCATTTGAGCTTGCGCTGGCAAACGAGAGCATCGACGAGGCAGAATGCCGCAGACTGACGGCACTTTTACAGGAAACACCGCACGAGATCGAGAAGATCCTCGAAAACAAGGAGCGCACACAGTTCATTGCCTCCTCCCTCATTACTGCGGACAGCCTGCTGTACATCGGCAGAGGTCTGGACTACGCGCTGAGTCAGGAAGGCTCTCTGAAGCTCAAGGAGATCTCCTACATCCATTCTGAATCCTATGCAGCCGGTGAGCTGAAGCACGGCACGATCTCCCTGATCACGGAAAACATGCCGGTCATTGCCGTGGCAACACAGAAGCGTCTGTTTGACAAGACGGTGAGCAACATCAAGGAGGTCAAGGCGAGAGGGGCTAAGGTCATCCTGATCTGTGACGACAAGTACGAGCCGGAGCAGGATGTGGCGGATTATAAGTTCGGTCTGCCGGAATTCGATGATCTGCTCATGCCGATGCTGGCGGTCGTTCCGCTGCAGCTGATCGCATACTACACTGCGGTTTACAAGGGTACTGACGTAGATAAGCCCAGAAATCTGGCAAAGTCCGTTACTGTTGAGTGATCGGAACAGCACTGATGTAAACGAAAAATCTGTTACTTTTTGCCCCGCCAATGGCGGGGCAAAGTAAAATGCATAAAGAGGAAGAACGATTATGAAGATGAAAGCATCATTACTGGCAGCGGCAATGCTGCTGGGAATCACGCCCATGACGGCGTATGCAGAAACGACTGCGGAAACGGCAGTGGAGGAGGAAACGGTCACTGCTGCCGAAGATTCAGAAAAGCTGATCACGGAGGACGGCTTTTTCAGCTACAAGCTTGATGAAGACGGCAATGCCAGAGTCTATAACTTCAACATGAGGGGGTATCAGGGTGAGGTCGAGATCCCGTCAGAAATTGACGGCCATCCCGTGACGCACATCAGCAACGCCTGCTTTCTCAACGCATTCAGCCTGTCCTCGGTAGTCATTCCGGAGACTGTGGAAACGATCGGTGACAGCCTGTTTTTCGGCTGTTCCTCGCTGGAATCCATCCGCGTAGCAGAGGAGAATACACATTTCATCGGCGCAGAGGACGGCACACTGCGTTCTGCCGACGGCAGTATCCTGTACTGCTACCCTGCCGGAAAGACGGAAGAGAGCTACACGATTCCGGACACGGTCACGGAGATCGCCCCCTCCTGCTTTGCGTATGCACAGAACCTGAAAACCATCGCAATTCCGGACGGCATTGAATATATCCCCGGCTGGTGCTTTGCCTATTCTGCGCTGGAGCGCGTCACGATGGCGGACAGCGTGCTGGAGCTGGATGACTATGCATTCGCCTACTGTGAGAAGCTCGCAGAGGCAAATCTCGGCGAGGGCATGACGACCATCTACAATGCCGTCTTTGCCAACTGCTCCGCCCTGACGGAGATCACACTGCCCGAATCCCTGACAGCAGTCGGACAGTATGCGTTTGCCGGCACGGGCATGAAGGAGGTCACCATTCCGCGCAGTGTGACTGAAATTGAATACTGCGCATTCGGCTACAATGAAAACCTGTTCCCCATTTCGGATTTTGTGATCCGCGGCTATGCCAATTCCATTGCACAGAGCTATGCCGGAGCTGTGGACGAGGACAACGACTACAAGAATGAATTCACATTCCTGACCATTGAGGAAGAAAATATCCCCGTACCGTCGGAGTTTGCGGACAAGCCGTCCACGCAGGAATCTGCGGAATCTGCACAGGATGCACCGGAAGCAGAGAAAGCGGGCGTGAACCGCTTTGCTGTGATCCTCGGCATCTGCGGCGGTGCTGTGGTGATCCTTGCAGGCGTTCTGATCGCACTGCTTGTGAAGAAACCGAAGAAACCCGATACGAAAGAGAATGAGGATGAAGCATGAAACTGATGAAGAAGCATTTCCGGCGTGCCGCCCTCTCCTGCACTGCGGCGATCCTTGCCATGATGCCGCTTTCTGCCGCCGCAGCTCCCCTGTTCCCCGGCGGACTTGAACCGAGCAGCGGCGTTTCCCTTGACGGCTTATGGTCATACACGGATGACGGCATGGGTGAGGTGTTCCTCTCCTGCAAGGTCAAAACGCTTGTTCATGCGGAAGTTCCGGAACAGATCAACGGCGTGACCATCACGACCATTGAACAGGACTGCTTTCTGGATAACCTTGCACTGGAAACGGTCACGCTCCCCAAGACCATCACCCATATCAATGACTGGGCGTTTTCCGGCTGTAAGAATCTGAAAAGCATCAATCTGCCTAACGGACTGGAAGCCATCGACTGGCAGGCATTCCACGGCTGTTCGTCACTGGAGGAAATCACGATTCCGGCAAGCGTTTCGCTGATCGAAAAGTTTGTCTTTGAGGGCTGTACTTCCCTGAAAGAAGTGAATGTTTCCGACGGAAACAAGCATTATGTGGATCAGGACGGCGTGCTGTTCGACTACGATATGACCACGCTCATCTACTATCCGCCCGCAAAGACGGATACCTCCTACACCGTGCCGGAAAGCTGCACGCGCATTGAGGACTGGGCATTCATCAGCAACTCCCATCTGGAGTCAATCGACCTTTCCAATGTCACAGAGATCGGTGAGGATGCCTTCTACCACTGCACTGCGCTCAAAAGCGTAACGGTTCCGGACACAGTAAGCATCCTTGAACCGCGCACCTTCGGCAACTGCATGGCACTCGAAACCGTTCAGCTTTCCTCCATGCTCGACAAGATCGGAGAGCACTGCTTCTACAACTGCCTGTCCCTGAAGGAGATCACCATCCCCGGCAGAGTGGACACCATCGACAGCGGCGCATTTCTCAACTGTCCGGAGCTGAAGTCCATCGCGCTCAATGATGCGGTCAAGACCATCGGCAATTACGCGCTGGGCTATTATGTGGATGCGGAAACGATGAAATATTCCCATATACCGGACTTTGTGATCGAAACGGACAAGGACACCGCCGCGCACCAATACTGCGTGGTGAATGACATCAAGAGCACGGGCGGCATCACGCAGAGCAGCGTTTTTCTGGTCGTCGTTCTCGTCATTGTCGTGCTGGTGCTCGCTGTGACCATTGCGATCATCGTCATCCAGCGCCGCATCCAGAAGCAATATGAGATCTGACAGGGAGGGGACAGGATGAAGATTTTGAAACTTGCCGCCTGCTCGCTTGCGGCGGCTCTGGCAGCGGCATCCGCTCCGCTTCCGGCGGCGGCGGAAGAAACCTATGTCTATACCATTCAGAATGACGGCTCGGTTGCCATTACCTGCAAGGACAAGAGCCTTGTCAATGCCGAAATTCCGGCAGAAATTGACGGCTACACCGTTTCTGCGCTGGCAATGGACTGTTTTTCGGAATGCACGGCACTCGAAACAGTAACACTTCCCGAAACGCTGACAAAGCTCGGTGACTATGCATTCCACGGCTGCGAATCCCTCGACAGCATCACCATCCCCGCACAGGTCACGGAGATCGGCTCATTCGTCTTTGAGGGCTGCACCTCCCTGACCGAGATCCTCGTCAGTGACGGCAATTCTGCCTATGTTTCCGACAGCGGCGTGCTGTACACCGCGGACAAGTCCATGCTCGTCCGCTATCCGGCGGCAAAACCCGAAACTGACTATACCATTGCCCCCGAATGCACCACCATTGCACCGTGGGGCTTCACCGAATGCAGCGGACTTCAGACCTTGCAGATGTCCAATGTGAATGCCATTGGTGCGGATGCCTTTTTCTGTTCGGCTTCCCTGAGTGAAGTCACACTGTCCGAAGGCATCACGGAGCTGATCGGTCCGACATTTGCCTATTGTACGGGGCTGAAAAAGATCACACTGCCCACGACGCTTAAAACCATCGGGGACAAGTGCTTTTACGGCTGTGTGAATCTTCAGGTCATTGAACTGCCGCACGGCTTGACAACGATCGGGGAAATGGCATTTTACGGCTGTGTCCAGATCAAGGAAATGCTCGTGCCCTCCACGGTCAAAGAGATCGGGGAGATGGGCATCGGCTACAGCGTCGATCCCGAAACCAATGAAAATGCGGTCATCAAGGATTTCAAGATGAAGACCGCCTCCGGCAGCAAGGCTTCCAGCTACGCAAGACGCAACCGTATCAGCTATTCTGCAAAGGCGACCGCCGGAACAGCGGCAGCGTGGAGTGCTGCCATCCTTGCCGTGCTTGCGGCAGGCGGTGCGGGCTTCTGGTACTACCGCAAGCGCAGACAGGAAGCGCAGGCGGCTCTTGCGGAGCTTGCAAGAAAACAGGAAGAAAAACGCGCTCGCAGACGGGAACGCAAAAACAGAAAGTGACGGTGGAATGAACATGCAATGGAAACGATCGGCAGCCGGACTGCTTGCGGCATGGACTCTGGCTGCGGCACTTCCGGCAGTACCGGCAGCCGCGGCGGAGGATTTCTCCGCGGTCGTGCTCAGTGACGGCACAGTTGCCGTACACTGTGACAATCCTGCCCTTACCGAGGCAGTCGTGCCGGAAACACTGAACGGATACAAGGTAACTGCACTCGACGAGGGCTGCTTTGCGGAAAACACCGCCCTGACGCAGGTCACACTGCCCGAAAGCCTGAATGCGATCGGAGAATCGGCATTCTACGGCTGCGAAAAGCTCACAGGGATCACCATTCCCGAAAGCGTCACTGCCATCGGCACGAACGCATTCAGCGGCTGTGCGTCATTGACGGAGATCTGCGTTCCGGCATCGGTCACACAGATCGGGGCATATGCCTTTGACAACACCGAGAGCGTCACTGCATTTGAGGTGGCATCGGAGAATGCGGTCTATACCGCACAGGACGGCGTGCTGTTTGACAAGGACATGATCACACTGCTCAAATACCCCGAAGCCCGTCCGGACACTGCCTACCAAGTGCCGGATTCCTGTACTGCCATTGCAGACTGGGCGTTCATCGGCTCACAGTTTCTGGAGAAGATCGACCTGAACCGCGTCACCTCCATCGGTGAGGACGCATTCTACTACTGCGTCAAGCTGCAAAGCATCGACATCCCCGAAGGCGTGACCGAGCTGGTCGGCGGTGCGTTCTGCTACTGCGCAGAGCTGCAGTCCGTGACACTGCCCTCCACACTGAAAAGCATTGGGGAAAACTGCTTCTTCTCCTGCACCTCCCTGACGGAGATCGAACTGCCGGACGGACTTGAAGCCATTCACCCCTATGCATTTTTCCACTGCACCTCCCTGTCCTCCCTCACCGTGCCGGATTCCGTTGTCACAATGACGAGCTGCTGCATGGGCTACTGCTATGATGAGACTGCACAGGGCACTGCGGTGCAGGAGGACTTCACAGTTTTCGTTACAAGGGCATCCCCTGCCTACAAATATGCCTCCAGCAATGACATTGCGTGGAAGCTGTACTATCCCAACGCGCTCTACTACATCCTGATCGGCGCGGCGGCAGCCGTGATCCTCGGCTTATCCATCGCCATCGCGGTCGTGCTGAAAAAGAGAAAGGCTTCATAAGCCGCCTTTCCCCATCTTCAAACAGAAAGGATTGCATTCCCATGCTGCAAATCAGAAAATTACTCGCTGCCTGCTGTGCAGGTCTGCTGCTGTGTACAGCGTCAGCACTGCCGGCATCCGCAGAAAATGAAGAAACCAAGCCGGAAACCTATGAAGACGGCATGTTCACCTTTGCCTATGTGGACGGCGGCGTAGAACTGTATGCCTGCGACAGCTCCGCACTGGCAGTCAATCTTCCGGACACCACGGACGGCTACAAGATCGTATCCATCGGCGACAGTGCATTCTATGGCTGTACAAAGCTGAAAAAGGTCGAAATGGGCGAGCATGTCCGGCGCATCGGTGAAGCGGCATTCATGGGCTGTACGTCCCTGACCAGCGTCGAGCTGCCGGAAAGCATCCGTGAGATCGGTGATTATGCATTCTACGGCTGTTCCATGCTTGACAAGATCGACATTCCGGACACTCTTGCAGAGATCCCTGCCGGCATGTTCTACGACTGCAAATACCTGCAGGAAGTGGAATTCCCTGCAAATCTGACCACCATTGGTACGGGTGCATTCTACAACTGCCAGCTGCTCACGACACCGGAGCTTCCGGAAACAGTCACAGAGCTGGGGGATTATGCCTTTGCATTCTGCTCCGCCATTGAGGAAGTCAACCTGCCCGAATCCGTTACCACACTGGGCATGGCGGCGTATTACGGCTGCATCAACATTACCGAATTCACCGTGCCCAAGGAAATGGAGCACATGGGCTTTATGCCGTTCATGGGCTGTGTCAATCTGAATGCCTACCATGTGGAGGAGGGCAATACAAGCTATCTGACGGAGGACGGCGTGCTCTACAGCAGTGACATGCAGGTGCTCTATGCCTACCCTGCCGGCAAAACGGACGAAAGCTGCACGATTCCGGAGGGCGTTACCACCATTCAGGAGGCTGCCTTCTTCTCGGCAGTCAACCTGAAAGAGATCACATTCCCGTCCACGCTGAAAGCCATCGGCGCGGGTGCATTTGAGTACTGCGAGGGACTGACGGAGATCACACTGCCGCTGGGCTTGCAGAGCATTGCGGAAAACGCGTTCGCGGACTGCACGGCACTGCACAGCGTATCCCTGCCAGACGGTCTGACGCAGATCGGAAACTATGCATTCTATGCCTGCCCGAATCTGAAGCAGGTGACTCTGCCGAAAACTCTGGACAAAAATACGCTGGGTGAGTATGCATTCGGCTACACCGACGGCGAAGAAACCGACGAGGAGGGAATGCCCATTCCCGTGAAGATCGAGGGCTTCAAGCTCCGCGGCGGCAGCGGCATCTCCCCGATGACGATCGCCGTGATCTGCCTTGCGGCAGCCGTGCTCCTGCTGGTGATCTTCCTGCTGGTGCGTGTGATCCGCAAAAATCAGCTTACTTCCGAGGAGAAGAAGGAACAGAAAGCCGCTGAGGAAAATGCTGAATTGCAGGAGGAAGACAAGGTATATGTCAACATTCTCGATTCCATGCATCTGGATGCACAGGAGGAGGATGAAACCGACTACGAAGCCGCAGATTCTTCGGATGAGGATGCATCCGATGGGGATGATGACTAACCCCCACACAAATGACTGACAACAAGAACCGCCGGAGTGTTTGATCCACTCCGGCGGTTTTCTGTTATTTCATCAGCATCTTCTTCATCACCGCAAGGTCGAACGCATCCAGAACGCCGTCCTCCGCAAGCTCACCTGCTGCGGGAGCTGTGATCTCACCGACACCGAGCAGCCATTTCTGGAGAATTACCGAATCCCGCACGCTCAGTGCGCCGTCCGCGTTCACATCGCCGCGCACGGGCTGCGGAGCTTCTGCCGGTTCGAGAATGAATTTCTGTCCGTCACCGCCCCAGTAATTCCACTGGCAGATGTTCGCATTCGGCTGTGTGCTGATCTCAAAGACATCCGCACAGGACTTGCCGTAGGAGCATTCCGTCAGCAGTGCATACGAGCCGTCCGCATTGCAGTGGAGCGTGAAATCCTGTCCGGCTGTGCCGTTTTCCTCCTCCAGACCGATGTTCAGTCCGTCCTCGGCGGTGTTCTCATACACCGTCAGATACTTGCCGTTCTCTGCCTGAATGCGGTATCTGCCGTTTTCCTGTCTGTTCAGCGTCCATGTGTGGGGGATGCCCTGCACGGCATTGATGCCATTGTCCACTGTCAGGAACAGGGAGCTGTTGACATTCTTCACCGTGTACGCGCCGTCCGTCACCTCCGGACAGGTCGGTGTCAGCTTCCAGAGCTGGCAGCCGCCGCCCCAGAAGTCCCAGAGCGCGATATTGCCGCCGGCTTCCTCCGACCATTCAAAGACATCCAGTCCCGATCTGCCGTCCGCTTTGGACACGATGCCGTAGAATGCACCGTCCTGCACGAGCTTCCAGAGCTGATCGTCCGCGCCCGTGTAGGTCTGCAATGCCGCGTTGCCGTCGGCATCGGCAATGCACTTGGATTCATCCGCAAGGGAAACGATCTTGCAGTATTCCGCATCCACCGCGCAGATACGCCATTCCTGCTGACTGCCGCCGGTCACGTTCCACTGCTGGATGTTCGTGCCGTCCGCCGTCTTTCCGCCCTCCAGATCGAGAGCCATGCCGCTGAATTTGCTCGTGATGCGGTAGGAAACGCCCGACAGCAGCTCCGTGCCCGACAGTCTGGAATAGTCCCCTGCCGCCTGTGCCGTCTGCGGCGCGTAGACAAGCTTGCTCTCACCGCCTGCGGCATTGACCAGATCCTCCGAGAAATTGTAGGCATCCTTTTTACTGCCCCAGACGCAGGTATTATTGCCCGATGCCGTGAAGGTCATCTTCTGCACCATATCCCTCGATTCATCCGCCTGCACAAGGAAGCTGCCCGTATAGGTCACGCCGTCAAAGGTCAGGCGCATGTCCGATGAGCCTTTTGTCATCTCCCATGTGCCCTTGATATCGCCCGTGATCGTGCCGTCGGCGTTGAGCTTGATGTTCTGGGAATATTCGACCTCGGCATTATTACCGTTGGTTCTCTGGTCATCCACGATCTTCTGGTTGAGCTGGTGGAAAATAAACTCGTATTCGCCCGTCACAGCCTCCATCGTGTGCCCGACTGCGGACACATCCTGACCGACCACATACTCATACGGCGCGGCATTCACCCAGCCGTCCTCACTCATCAGAAGCTGGTGCACGCGGACTTCGTGACCGCCGTAATTGTCATCGAATTTGTTGTGGTAGATGACGAACAATTTGCCGTCCTCGTCCATCAGCAGGGAATTATGCCCCTGTGCCTTGTTCGGACGGTCGTTGCAGTTCCACTTGTAGTTGCTCATCAGGCGCATACCGACTTTGCCGCCGATGTTGTTGCCGCCCTTGGTGTACACCGCAGAATTGCCGTTCTGGTCCACATACGGGCCTGCCGGATAGTCACTGCGGAACACGCGCATATTATAGCCGCCGTCGTTGTTGAAGCAGCCATAGGAAACAAACAGGTAATAGTAGCCCTTGCCGGTTTCGGGATCTTCCATGTACTCAATGTACGGGCCTTCACCCGATACCCAGTGACCGCCTGCGACCTTGATGCCCATGTAGGCATCGGAGGCATTCTCCACGGTCTTGTAGGTGACATTGTAGTCACGCAGTCCCGTGGCTTCGTCAAGCTCCAGCATGAACAGACCGCCGAACCATGAGCCGTAGACCATCCAGAGCGCACCGCTTTCGTCATAGAACACCGCCGGATCAATGGCATTCGTGCCATAAAAGGCATTCCACGAACCGTTTGTCAGATAGCGTGAAATGTCGGGGTTCCTGCCGAGCACCTTTTCCACATCCGTCTTGGAATAGTGGAAAGTCTGGGAATTGTCAAAGCCCGAATACACGATGGTATCCACATAGGTATACGGCCCCTCGATCCTGTCGGCTGTACACAGAACGATGGAGGATTTGTAGCTGTCGCCGTTGACGCTCAGGTACATGCACCACTTGCCCATCTGCTCGTTCCAGAGAATATCCGGTGCCCAGAGGTTGCCGGAAAGGTCGTAATTGGGATTTGAGGGTGAAGACCATGCAGCCGGAACGGCAAGGTCTTTGTAGATGTCCTTGAAAAACGTGGTGTTTTTCGTGCCAAGGTGGGAATTGGCAGCCGTTGTCCAGTTCCCCAGATCCGCAGATTTTGCCGCGGCAAGGTGTGAACCTGCGACAAAATAGCTCCCGTCCTCAAGCTTGACAATGGACGGGTCATGCACTGCAACACGGCTGTGATTTGCGGCAGAGCCGGAAACGCCGGCAATACCGGAGGCGGCAGCCAGAATGCCTGCAAGCAGGACGGCTGCGATTTTTCTGCATTTTTTCATAATACTGACTCCTTTTCGAATTGATTTCCCATACTTTTTTTGATTGCTGCTGCTACAATTATACCGTATAGCAGCAGTAGTGTCAATGATGAATCCTATCGCATTTGTGTCGGATTTGTGCATTTGCCTGCGTATTGCAGAAATTTGCAATGCGCTCGGTTTTTCTTCATCAAAGTGTCTGTATAAAATGTGCCATCCGATCGAGGCCTTTTTTCAGTTCTTCGTCGCTGTAGCAGTAGGACAGGCGGATAAATCCTTCGGCACCGAAGCAGGCACCGGGAACGGCGGCTACTTTGCCCTCCCGGATCATCCGGGTGCAG
>CALGTT010000321.1 GCA_937901485.1 uncultured Ruminococcus sp. | reverse complement strand
CAAAGGGATGTGATCCCTTTGGAATCCCGAGCCGTTTTGCCAATCCCCCTACGGGGGAAAGGCAAAACGCTTAGATTGCAATGCAATCATTCCTTGACAGAGAACACAGGAACAACGTTCACGCTCTCTGTTTATTCTTCAGTTTCAGTCTCACCCTCAGCGTCTTCCTTGGTTCTTCCACTGTTCACCGGAATCGGCTTCATGGTGGGGAACAGGAGAACATCGCGGATGGAGGGGCTGTCTGTGAGGAGCATCACGAGTCTGTCCACGCCGAAGCCCAGACCGCCCGTGGGGGGCAGACCGTATTCGAGAGCTGTTACGAAGTCCTCGTCCACCTCGCCCGTCATATCGCCGAGTGCACGTCTTGCTTCTACCTGCTTGACAAAACGCTCCTTCTGGTCGATCGGATCGTTCAGCTCAGAGAAGGCATTGCCCATCTCACGCGCATAGATGAAGTATTCAAAACGCTCTGTGAATGCCGGATCGGAGGGCTTACGCTTTGCAAGCGGAGAATTCTCCACCGGATAATCATAAATAATGGTCGGCTGGATGAGGTTTTCTTCTACAAATGCATCAAAGAACGCGATCAGGACATGTCCCTTTGTTGCATTTGCGCCCTCCTCGACTTCAACGCCCTTTGCCTTTGCGCAGGCTCTTGCGTCCTCGTCAGTTGCCCAGTCGTTGTAATCCACGCCGGCATATTCCTTGACAGCCTCGATCATGGTCATTCGCTTCCAGGGCTTGCCGATCTCGATGTCAACGCCCTGATAGGAAACTGTATCCGTGCCGCAGACATTCATGGCGATGGTGCGGTACATGTTCTCGATCAGATCCATCATGCCGATGTAGTCGGTGTATGCCTGATACATTTCTACCGTTGTAAACTCCGGATTATGGGAAGTATCCATACCCTCGTTGCGGAAGATTCTGCCGACCTCGTATACACGGTCAAAACCGCCGACGATCAGCTTCTTGAGGTTCAGCTCCGTTTCGATACGCATGAACATATCCATATCCAGCGTGTTATGATGTGTCACGAACGGTCTTGCTGCCGCTGCGATCTGGATGGGGAGCAGAACAGGAGTTTCCACCTCCACATAGCCGATGCCGTCGAGGTAGCTGCGGATCTCTCTCATGATCTGGCTTCTCTTGACAAAAGTATCCTTTACCTGCGGATTGCAGATCAGGTCAAGGTAACGCTGGCGATAGCGCATGTCCTGATCCTTCAGACCATGCCACTTCTCCGGCAGGGGGAGCAGGGACTTCGAGAGCAGTGTCACCTTCTTGGCATGAACGGAGATCTCGCCCATACGGGTACGGAACACAAAGCCCTCCACGCCGATGATATCGCCGATATCCCACTTCTTGAAGCCCTCAAAAGCCTCCTTGCCGATATCGTTCATGCGGATATACACCTGCATTCTGTCGGTATGGTCGCGCACATCAATGAAGTTTGCCTTGCCCATATTGCGCCAGCTCATGATTCTGCCGGCGATGAACACTGTCTCACCTGCGATCTCATCCAGACCAGCCTTGATCTTTTCCTCGTCGCCCTGTGCCGCATCCATCACAGCCTGTTCCTTTGCCTCATAATCCGCACGAAGCTGTGCATTGTGGATGGAAACGGGGAAGCTTGTCAGTGCAAACGGATCTTCGCCCTTTGCCTGCAGCTCCTCCAGCTTTTCTACACGGATCTGCCGCAGACCATTGGTGTCCTGCTGCAGCTCCTCCTGTACATTCTGTTCTTCCTGCATATCTTTCACCCTTATTCTGTATTTTTTACTTGGAAATGTTCAGCACTTCAAATCTCAGCTCGCCAGCCGGTGCTTCCACGATGAATACATCACCCACACGCTTCTTCATGGCTGCCTTGCCGATGGGGGAATCGTCGGAGATCTTGTGTTCCTTGAAGTTTGCCTCGGTCGTACCAACGATCTTCAGCTCCTCCACCTTGCCGGAATCGAGTCTCTTAATGGTAATGACAGAACCAATACCGATCTCGTCGAGGGAGATATTGTCATCATCCACAACCTCTGCATTGTCCACCATTGCCTGCAGCTCTGCGATTCTGCCTTCGAGGATCGCCTGCTCATTTTTTGCTTCATCATACTCTGCGTTCTCGGACAGGTCACCATAGGAACGTGCTTCCTTCAGCTTCTGTGCAACCTCCTGACGCTTGACAGTGATCATCTCCGTCAGCTCCTGCTGAAGCTTTTCATAACCCTCACGGGACATCTGAATCTTTGCCATGATTTTGCTCCTTTCGTCACGGCAGTACCGCACCATTTGTCAGCGGCAGTGCCCTATATGAAAACAAGCCCCGGTATTCCGGTGCTGTTCCGCTATCCTTATTATTATAGTACATTTCCCCCAACTTGTCAAGAGGATTCCGAAAAATTGGGCAAAATCAGAAAAATATGCCGTACTGCACCATGGGCAATACGGCATTTTGTCATTTCAGAAGTTCTATGGCTTTGGCAAGCTGGGGATCGGTATCGGGATCAATGGCAGAGATGTCTGTTTCCGGTGCAGCCTCCACCTCCGCATCGGGCACAAGTCCCACGCCATGGTAGCACTCGGAGCGTGTGGTCTGATAGGTTGCCACGGTCAGTGTCAGTCCGCCGCCATCCTCCAGTGATGTGGTGATCTGCATGATGCCCTTGCCGAAGCTCGTTGTTCCCACAAGCTTTGCATCGTTGAAATCACGCAGGGATGCGGCAAACAGCTCTGCCGCGCTTGCAGAATTGCCGTTGATGAGTACGACGATCGGGATATCCATTGACGCGGCATCCGAATAGAGCGCAGTTTCGGTCGTGCCGTCCTGATAGGTGGCAGTTGCGATCACGCCCTCCGGCAGCATGGGATCGAGCATCTGCTCCAGAGAATCAAGCAGACCGCCGCCGTTGTTGCGGACATCGAAAATGATGGATTTCACGCCGTTTGCCAGCAGTGCCTCCAGAGCTGTCTGGAACTGCGCGGGCGTATTTTCGCGGAATGCGGAAATGGAGATATAGCCGATCTCGCGGTCAAGCAGCTTGCTTTCCACGCTGATCAGGTCAAAATGCTGGCGGACAATGCGGTAGATGCGGTCCTTGTCATTGCGGCGGATCGTGAGCACAGCACGCGTGCCCTCCTCGCCCTTGACCTGCTCGACTGCTTCCTCATAGCCAAGCACGCGCACATCCTGCTCCGCCACGGCAACGATCAGATCCTGCTTTTTCAGACCTGCCTTTTCCGCCGGAGAGCCTTTCTGCACCTCAAGGATCCGGATATAGCCCTCCTCGGTGAGCGTCACCGTCACACCGATGCCGACCGTCTGTCCGGACTCCTTTTCTTGCAGTGTGCGGTATTCTTCGGGTGTCATATAGTTGGAATAGGGATCGTTCAGACCGGAGACATAGCCCTTGAGCAAGCCGTTCATCAGGGCATCCTCATCCAGCTCCGTGTAGAACCGATCGCGCACATAGGTGTCCACCATTTCCAGACGTTCATATTTCTCTGCCTTTTCCTTGACTGCCTGCACCTTTTCATTGAAGTGCTGCAAGGTGAAAAATGATGTCACAATAAACGTCACCGCCGCAACAAGTGCCGCGATGCTGATGGTCAGGCCGACGCTGATTTTCTTATTCAAAGGCATTCGCTCCTTTCGTTCGGACAGAAAAGGGACGGCGATACCGTCCCTTTGGTGATTAATAGTTCAGATAGCCACTGGGATTGACTGCTGTACCGTTCTTACGGATCTCAAAATGCAGGTGATAGCCTGTGGAATGCCCTGTACAGCCAACGATGCCGAGGCTCTGTCCCTTGCTGACATAATCGCCCACGGATACATTAACGGACTGCATATGTGCATACATGGTGGAAAAGCCGTCACCGTGGGATACGATGACATAGTTGCCATAGCCGTTGCCGCAGCAATTGCTGGTCTTGGCATAGTTATGGCTGCATCCGGTGTTGACACCGATGACAGTACCGCTTCTGGATGCTGCAACTGTCGCACCCTTGTTCTGCGCGATGTCATAGCCCTTGTGGAGCTTGCCCCAACGCCAGCCGTAATAGCTGGATATGTAGTAATGACCGGGGCACGGCCACGCAAAGGATGTACCGGAATAATCTGTATTGGAAGAATTGTTCGAAGAGTTGTTGGAGGAATTATTGGAAGAATTATTCGAGGAGTTGTTGGAGGAATTATTGGAAGAATTGTTGGAATTCTGCTGCTGTTGCTGCTGTTCCTGCTTCTTCTTTTCTTCTTCTCTGCGCTTGCGCTCTGCTTCTTCCGCTTCCTTGCGCTTGCGTTCTTCCTCAGCCTTGCGCTTTCGTTCTTCTTCCTCCGCACGGCGGATCGCCTCGCGGATCTCCTCCTCGGCAGCCTCTAAGCGTTCATTATCCGCCTTGAGGTCGCTGATGGACTTGTTGCGGTTAGCTTCTTCGATCTGGAGACGCTCCAGCTCAGCCTGTGTCTGGGCGATGGATTCCTGAAGATCCGCCATGGATGCTTCCATTTCCTCGCGCTTTTCTTCCGCGTTCGCCTTTTCTTCTTCAAGCTTTTCCATCCGTGTATTCAGTGTTGCCAGATTTGCATTGTAGGATTCAAGCTGTGCCTTTAAATTATTTACCAGATCATCATCATGGCGTGCCACACAGGAGATCAGCTCATATTTGGACAGCAGATCATAGAAATCCGTTGCACCGACCAGTGCGGAGGCAAGGCTGTCGTTGCCGTTGACATACATTGCACGCAGACGGAGTTTAAAGGTTTCCAGTCCTTCTGCAATGTCGATCTCCTGCTGTGCGATCACCGCTTCGAGATCTGCGATCTCTGTTTCCAGAGCTGCAATATTGGACTTGATGCCTTCGAGCTGGGTGTCGAGGATCTGCATGTTTTCCTGCAGAACGCTGATCTTTTCCTCCAGAACTCTCTGGTATTCCTTTTCAGCCTGCTGGTCAGCCGCAAACTGCGCCATTTCCTGCTCATACTGTTTGATTTTCTTGTTGTTCGCTTCTCTCTGTGCTTCCAGCTCTGCAATGGTCGCACTTTCTACCGGCTTTACATTGGCATAATTCTGTGATGCCATGCCCGTAAAGCACGCCGCTGCCATAAAAATGGCGGCTGCTTTCATTTTCCAGTTTCTCATACTCTGCTATACAGCAGAACTCACCTTCCTTTATGGTGCGCTGTATCGCCGGAACATGCCGTTTCCCCAAGGCATCGTCCCTTCTGGCGGACAGCTTAAACGTCAATATGTCTTCTTGTACTTACGACACTTCCCACAGCACCGATCAGTGCGCCGCCCAGAACATAGGCAAGTGTAACTTCTATGTAGATCGCGCTGAACTGAATGATGCTGCCCATACCAATGATGCTCAGCAGTGCCACCTGATCCTGCAGGATTCCGACAATGGAATCATACACGAGCCATGTGATGATCAATGCACTGCATCCAGCCAGAAAGCCCGTGATCATGCCCTCAACGAAGAACGGCAGACGAATGAAGGCATTGGTCGCACCAACGTACTTCATGATCTGGATCTCCTCACGGCGGGCATATACGGAAGCCTTTGTGGTGTTGGAAATGATAACCATAGAAACAACGATCATAGCAATGATGATCGCACCCATTACCCAGGTCAGGATCGTCCTGAGCTGGATGAGGATGTTGACAAAATCATAAGGGGCACGGATGGAATAGATGTGATCGAGCTTTTCGATCTCTGCAATGGTATCGTCGATCATGGAGATATCCGCGATACGCAGACGATACGCATCGACAAGGGGATTGTCATCACCGAGGGACTCAAAGAGCACCTCATATTCCGCCATGCTGTCCTTCAGGGAGAGGAACGCCTCCTCCTTGGAATAGAAGGACACCTCTGCGACATTCGCCATGCCGCCGAGCACCTCACCGATCTCGGTGAGCTGTTCATCGGTGGTATCATCATTGAGATAGACAATAACCTCGTTTTTCTCCTCAATACCGCCGATAATGGAATTGACATTATAATACAAAAGAACTGACAGACCGACCAGCAGCAGGGATACCAGGAGAACACAGAACGAAGCAAAAGCCATCATTCTGTTTTTCCATACATTGTCCACGCCCTGTTCGATCAGATATCTGATACCGCTAACTTTCATTTGCGCCTCCGATCACCTCATCAAACACGATCTCACCCTGCGTGATATTGATGATTCGTCCGCCGAAATGACGTACAAGATCGTGTTCATGCGTTACCATCAGAATGGTCGTGCCGCATTCGTTGATGCCCTTGAGGAGTTCTACGATTTCATAGGAAAGCTCCGGATCAATATTACCCGTCGGCTCGTCGGCAATGATCAGCTTCGGATCGTTGACCAATGCACGCGCAATGGCAACACGCTGCTTTTCACCGCCGGACAGCTCATCCGGATACGAATTTGCTTTCGCCTGCAAGCCCACAAGACTGATTACATACGGCACGCGCTTGCGGATGTATTTCCGCGGCGCGTCGATCACGCGGAGCACGAATGCAATGTTCTCATATACCGTCATGGACGGGATCAGGCGGAAATCCTGGAACACAAAGCCGATGGTACGGCGAAGCTCCGGAATCTTGCGTTTTTTCAGCTTGCTCAAATTATAACCATTGACGGTGACAACACCGCTGGTTGCGTCAATTTCTTTCAGGATCAGCTTGATCATGGTACTTTTGCCCGCGCCGGACGAACCGACCACGAATGCAAAGTCACCGTCATTGATCTTCAGGCTGACATTATTCAGCGCATCCACACCGCTTGCGTAGGTGACGGATACATTTTTTAGTTCTACCATTTAAAAGAAACGCACCTTCCTTTCCGTTCCGAACGGGAACGACCGGATAAAGAGTTTGCCCGACACACGCAATGAGGGTGTCAGGCAAAGAAATGCATCTTTCATCAGAATTTTACAGGATTTGCCTGAAGATATTTTTTCACCATAAGCGCAATCTTGAAAATAATTGCATGATCGAATTCTCTCAGATCAAGACCTGTCAGCTTCTTGATTTTTTCCAATCTGTAAACGAGTGTATTACGGTGTACGAAAAGCTTTCTGGAAGTTTCGGATACATTCAGGTTGTTCTCGAAGAACTTCTGAATGGTGAACAGCGTTTCATGATCAAGGGACTCAATGCTGCCGCGCTTGAATACCTCGTGCAGGAACGTGTCGCAGAGTGTGGTGGGCAGGTGATAAATCAGGCGTGCAATGCCCAGATTGTCGTAGCTTACGATCACCTTGTCCGTGTCGAACACCTTGCCGACTTCCAGTGCCATCTGTGCTTCCTTGAAGGAACGTGCCAGCTCCTTGATGCTGGTCACAGCAGTACCAATACCCACATTAACGCGGGTATAGAACTCGCTGGAAAGCGTGTCGGAAATGGAACGTGCCAGATTCTCCAGATCCTTGGATTCCACCGTGCTCTTGATCTCCTTGACAAGCACGATGTCGTTTTCTGTAATATTGAACACAAAATCCTTGTTCTTATCCGGGAACAGATTCTGGATCACATCGTATGCGGAAATATCATTCGAAGATACAATGCGGATCAGCAGAACCACACGGCTGATCTCTGCATTGAAGTGCAGTTCGCGTGCTTTGATGACAATATCACCGGGCAGCACATTATCCAGAACAACGTTCTTGATGAAGTTGTTTCTGTCGTACTTTTCATCATAATACTGCTTGATATTGGACAGCGTGATGGACAGGATGCTTGCATACTTGGATGCAGCCTCGTCCGTACCCTCAACAAATACCGCATAATCCGGCTTTGCATGAGGTCCGAACGGCTTGTATGTAAAGCCGTCACGGATGAATATATCGTGTGTATCGCTCAGATCCAGCGAAACAAATTCATTGGTCGTTCCGATCTTTGTCAGATCGCTGCACGCAATAATGGTTGCATTCTCATCTACTACGCCGATGGTCGCATCCATAGTGTCGCGCATCTGATGTACAAGGCCCTGAAACAGTCTGTTGGACATAGTCTGACTTCCTTCCGTAATTCATTTTTCTATACACTCGTTTTTTTGCATTTCTCTACATATTACAAATTGTAACATATAGTTATGAACACAATATGAACACAGGATTAATTTTCTGTGATTTCCCGTGAATCCGGCAAATATTTTTCCCCTCTTTTAGTAAATCATCACAAATCAGAGTCGGAAACTGTAACCATTTGGTAACTTTTAGATTTTTTGTGGGAGAAAAGGGAACGATCTCCCTCTCTCCCTGCATGATACAGAGGCTCTCCGCTTACATCTTTTCGGGGCAGTCGATCTTGAGGATGGACATCGCGTTGCGCAGTGTCTGTCCGACTGCGCGTGCAATTGCCGTTCTTGCCTCACGCAGCTCCGGTGTTTCGGCGTTCTTGACGCTGCAGGCATCATAGAACTTGTGGAACAGTGTTGCCAGCTCCATTGCATACTTGGTCACTCTGGACGGATCGTAAGCCTTTGCCGCCGCTTCGATCTCTGCCGGGAACTGTGCCAGATGACGGATCAGCTCGATCTCCTGCACGGTTTCCGGTGCGGGCAGTGCGTTCATTGCCGTGCCCTCCTGATACAGTCCCTCCTGCTTCAGATTGCGCAGGATGCTGCAAATTCTTGCGTGGGCATACTGGACATAATATACCGGATTCTGGGAGGACTGCTCCACTGCCAGATCCAGATCAAACTCAAAATGGGTGTTCGCTTCACGCATGTTGAAGAAGAAACGTGCCGCATCCAGCGGAATGTCCTCCAGCAGGGTAACGAGCGTGATCGCCTTGCCGCTTCTCTTGGAAAGCTTCGCAACTTCGCCGTTTCTCAGCAGAATAACCATCTGCATCAGCACCACATCCAGATGGCTCACATCCACATCCAGTGCCATCAGAGCCGCTTTCAGGCGGGGCACATAGCCGTGATGATCCGCACCGAGGACATTGATCGCCTTGTCGAACTTTCTCGTCACGAGCTTGTCGCAGTGGTACGCGATATCCGGCACGATGTAGGTCGGGATGCCGTTTGCACGCACGAGCACGAAATCCTTGTCCGCGCCGAACTCGGAAGCCTTGAACCAGACCGCGCCCTCCTGCTCATAGGTGTAGCCCTTCGCCTTGAGTGCGTCCACGATCTTCCACACGCTGCCATCCGCATGGAGTGTGCTCTCACGATACCAGTTGTCATACTCGACACGGTACTTCTTCAGGTCACGCTCCAGACCTGCGACATTCTTCGGCAGTGCATAGGCTACCAGAGCATCGCGGCGAGTCTTGCTGTCCACGTTCACAAACGCGTCGCCGTTTTCCTCTGCAAAGCCCTCTGCATGGGCGATGATGTCGGGACCGTGGTATGCATCCTCCGGCATTTCTACGCCGTCCTGATACTTCTGGAGATAGCGCACCTCCAGAGAGGTCGCGAACTTTTCGATCTGGTTGCCGGCATCGTTGACATAGAACTCACGCTCCACATCCCAGCCCGTCCATTCGAGCAGGGCGGAGATGCCGTCACCGAGAGCCGCGCCTCTTGCGTTGCCGACATGCATCGGGCCTGTGGGATTGGCGGAAACGAATTCCACGAGGGCACGTTTACCCTTGCCGCCGTCGGTTCTGCCGTAGCCGTCCGCATCGTTCAGGACTGCCTGCACGGTGTCGGAGAACCATGTTTTTCTGAGGAAGAAATTGATAAAGCCCGGACCTGCGATCTCTACGCGCTCAAAGTAAGTGCCTTCGAAATTCAGGCTTTCCGTGAGCATTTCCGCAATTTTTCTCGGCGGCATACGCAGTGCCTTTGCGGAAACCATCGCGATATTTGCAGCAAAGTCACCGTGGGACTTGTCTGCGGGAACTTCGATCTTGAATGCCGGTATCGGCTCGGCAGGCACTTTCTCCCATGCCACCAGCTCGCCGAG
>CALGTT010000320.1 GCA_937901485.1 uncultured Ruminococcus sp. | reverse complement strand
GGGTATTGAAACATGAGTTGGGCTGTTTTCAATGCGTCCATATAAAGTCGCAACCTGCTCGCTATATGGGTATCAAAACACAAAAAACAGTATGTCACAGGGCATACTGTTTTTCTTTGCAAGAAATAACGGGTGATCCTTACGTGCCGGCGGAAACCGACGATAGGATAACAGAACGGCGGATGCAAAGCTTGACGAAATATCCAAAAAACAGTTGAAATTACTGTTGAAACGTGGTATAATGAAAGGCGAGATCGGATGTATTTGTACCGCCGAAGAAAAGGAGGAATTACTATGAAGAAGTTTTTTATGTTCAGCCCCTATCAGGCTCCGGAGGGACTGGAATCCGGTATTTATCAGGCTGTGGATAATCCCGTGCTCCAGTTTGACCGTCCAGTGCATTTTCCGCTGCTGTCCATCATCCATGCACAGGTGCAGGAGAACGAGGAGATCGAGGTCTATGTTGTATGTGCGGATTATGAGAATGCACGCCGCAATCTTCTGCTGTTCCGTGAGGAGCTGGATGCAGTTTGCAGTGAAATGCATGTGAAGTACCGGCTCTGTGCTCCCAGCTTTGATGAAAGAATGCAGTTTGTGCCGTATGATGAGAAGCTCGACACACTGCTTACGATCTTTGAACAGCTCATTCAGAATACGGCGGACGGCGATATTCTGAACGCCTGCATTTCCTACGGTACAAAGGCTTGTCCGCTGGTCATGATGCTTGCGTTCAAGTACGCTTACCGTCTGCATGAAAACGTGGCAATCGGCTGTGTTGGCTATGGCGGTGTGGACTTCAGCAAGCCGAGAGGCTCGGACCGCCTGCGTATTTTCGATGTGACATCGCTGTTCTATATGGATGAGCTTGTACGCAATCTGGCAGATCAGAAAGTGGATGATCCCAAGGAAATCATCCGTATGCTTTTGCAGTGATGAAAGAAGGTGAACTTATGGAGAGGTTTTCAATCCCTTCTGATGAAATGACCGCCAAAGACAAACTCCATCAGCTTGCATTGCAGTACCTGAATTTTCGGGATGATAACGCCGCATACGCAGCAAAGAAAAACTGTACCAACCAGATCATCCTGCTCCTCATCAGCAAGGAAAGCCCGCTGTTTGCGGCACAGGTGAAGAAGATCAGAAAATTTCTGTCAGATAAAAAAGGATACTCGCTTTTTTGGGGAGCTGTTTCGATTTCCGCAGAGGAGCTGAATGCATTCGTGACGAGCGAGGTGAGCAGCTGTCTGATGGAAAAAACACTGCCGAACTGGGGTAAGCAGGAAAACAACAACTTTTTTGCTTTCCATCTGAAGGAGCTTGGCTTTCATCTTCTGGAACTCACACGCCGCCGCTATGCACAATTGTATGGCTGTGCAGAGAATCAGCTGAAAGACCATAAGATCGAAGAGGGCACAAAGCTGGCACCGAGCACGGAGGAGATCCTGTATTCGGAGGAGCCGTCCGGCGATGTACTCAATGCCAGAATGCACAGCAACATGCAGAATGATGAAGATGTACAGCAGAGAAAAGCGAATGATGCAATGACAAGTGTTCTTGAGGCGATCGCCGGCGTTGCAAAGCACCGTGTGCGAAAGGATGCGGCGAATTATCCGCTGCTGTTTGCAACGGAATTTACCGTGCGAACGCTCCGCATATCCTATGAACTGGGCGTGTCGTCCGAGTTCAGCGAGAATGACATTATGCAGAATATTGACACGGAATTTCTGGATTATTTTGAATCCGAACCCTGCCGTTCCACTGATGAGATTGCTGTGACCAGACTGAAAACCTATGGCGATTTCCCGATCGAAGCAGCTCCGGAGAATCAGAAAAAAGAGATCAGGCTTCCGCTGGAGGGCTTTGTCTATACGACCTATCTGAATGTGTCGGCGGCAGCAGTATCCCAGCAGAAAACCAAATATGAAGAGATGTTCCGCAAATTGCAGCGTGCGGCTGCACAGTAACGAACCATCTGCACAAAAAACAGTATGTCTGACAGGCATACTGTTTTTCTTTTCCCGACATCCTGAAATCCAGACAAGAGCCGACGATAAGAGAACAGAAGGGCAGGTGAATGTCAAATGCAGATACCACGATCCCCACCACGAAAAAAACTTTTCCGGCATCCTGAAATCCAGACAAGAGCCGACGATAAGAGAACAGAAGGGCAGGTGAATGTCAAATGCAGATACCACGATCCCCACCACGAAAAAAACTTTTCCGGCATCCTGAAATCCAGACAAGAGCCGACGATAAGAGAACAGAAGGGCAGGTGAATG
>CALGTT010000319.1 GCA_937901485.1 uncultured Ruminococcus sp. | reverse complement strand
AAGCGGATGCGCCGTCTTGAGGATCCGGCAATTTCCGGGATTCCCATTGTGGCAATGACCGCAGATGCCTATGAAGATGATAAGAAAATGGCATTTGCAGCAGGCATGAATGGTCATATCGGAAAACCGATTGAAATACCGAAACTGATCGAAATGCTTCAAACTATGATTTAGGGAGTGTTGACACAAAATAAAAATGATTTGTTTTCTGACAGTTCCATGTTGACATTTCAGTATTATCATGGTAAAATAGTAATATAGTGCGAGGATAAAACGACCATTAAGTGAGGGAAATGATGAGGATTGCGATTTGTGATGATAATCAGATAGACAGAGATATCATTCAGGATTTTCTGCATACCTATATGACAGAAAAGTCCATTCCGAACACAGTGACAGAATATGAAAACGGAATGAACCTGATTTACGACATTGAAGAGGGATACTATTATGATCTGGTTTTCCTTGATATTTTCATGGATCAGATTCAAGGAATGGAGATCGCCAGAACGCTGCGCAGTGCCGGTTACACAGGAAATATCGTTTTTCTGACAAGCACAGCGGAATTTGCTGTGGACAGCTATGAAGTAGAGGCATCGGGCTATCTCCTGAAGCCGCATGATTACGGGAAGCTTTGTGGTCTGCTCAACCGTATCATTGACAGAACAAAAATCGGGCAGTTTCAGGTTTCTGTCAGAAACACGATCTACAGCATTCCGTTCGGTGAGATCGTATATGTAGAAAGCCGCAATAACGTCTGCATCCTGCATCGCAGCAATGGCTGCGAATACACGCTTTACAAAAAATTGAGCGAGGTCGAAGCCCAGCTCAATGAGAGCAGATTCCTGCGGTGTCATCAGAGCTATCTTGTCAATATGAGTTATATTTCGAAAGCAGACAGGCAGTTTGAACTGACGACAGGAGATGTGGTTCTGATCCGCCAGAGAAATCAGAAGGAGATCCGCAGGATCTATCAGGAATTTGCATCCAAAGGAGTGAAGGTATGACATTAAGGGAATTCTACGCAAAAACAAATGCGGATTACGATGCAGTAATCCGCAGACTGATCAATGAAACTCTGGTTTTGAAATATCTGAACAAATTTCAGGACGATGCGTATTTTACACAGCTTCAGCAGGCAATTTGCCGGCAGGATTACGAAACGGCGTACCGCTGTGCACATACACTGAAGGGATTATGTCTTTCACTGGGCTTTGAAACCATGAGCAAGCCGGTGATCGAATTGACAGAGGAGCTGCGAAATGGCATAACTGACAATGCGGAAACGCATTTAGCCGCCATAGAGCCTCTCTATGCCGATATTCTCCGGTGGATCGGTGAATTGTCAGAATAGCACCTGTCTATCGGGAAAACATCAAAATTTCTGCGTATCCGCTCTGCAGCTTCGGAGTCTGCCGTAGTTACAAAGCGGATACACAGTAAATCACTCAGGATGCGATCAGGCTCTCCGAGGTTTCTGTGTGCATCTGCTTGATGTATTCGACCACCATTGCAAGGAATTCACGATTTGTGGGACTATAGTATTTAAGGCTGTCATTGAAGAGGAAGAGTTCACAGATGAATTGAGAATCTCCTTTCACGCAGCTGATGCTGATGGCGTATCGCATCGCACGTTCGATGCTGGCGGTGGAGTTGACATGATAAAGCTCCGCGATCGCAGGATAGAGGCTCTTTGACATGCTGGTCATGCCGATCGGATTTTCGATACCAAGCAGTACCGCTGTCTTGATGTAATGGAAGCCCTTAGTATTGGCAGGGATTCCAAGCTTGAGCAGTGTTTTGATGATCTGAGATTCATAGCCAGCACTGTCGCTGGACTTGCAGGTGGTAGTAGCTGTTTGAATTTTCATTTTAATCAACCTTTCAGTTTGGGATAAAAGTGTTATCAATGAACTTGCCGTTTCATCTGACATGTTTATTATATCATTTTTATACAGGATTTCTTAAAAAAATGGAAAATGACAAATTTTAAAATGAATATGACAAAAAAATGAGTGTAATCAATACAACCGCCCGTGACGAATGGTCACGGGCGGTTTTGATTGACCACACGTTTGTGGACGATTCCCTGCGCGGTCAGGACATTGCCGGAAAGCTTGTAAAAACAGCTTTGGAGGAGATCCAGAGCAGGAACGGCAAGGTCACAGTGACCTGTTCCCCGACCAAACGCCTCCATGCTTGCTGAGGGCAAACACCACTTTTGTTAAATATATCCTCAATTTCATAATATATACTTGCATTCTCTGATTTAACATGATAAGATAAAAGAGTACTATAAGCATTCTGCCGAAAAACTTCGGAATGCTGGAAAAAGGAGAGTGGTAAAATGAAGAATTTCCGAAAACGCCTGACTGCTGTCTGCTCTGCAGCGGCAGTGGCACTGAGCATGTGCGGGAGCATCCCCATAGGCAGTCTTCTGCCGGATGCCGGTATGCTCACCGCAAGCGCAGCGGTCAAAACGCAGTGCGAAACCTATTCAGGAAGCAATGTTGACGATCAGAGCTATATACAGTGGGCATCCCCCATTGATTCCTATCTGACTGCTCTGGACAGCGGCGGCTTCATGCGTTTTCAGAATGGTGCTGTGGACGGGAAGTACCTGATCGAATATTATGACAAGGATTATAATATTCAGGAAACAATACAGCTTGACGCAGAGCTTCCTCTGTTCGGCGGCTTCTATGAAACGGAGGATTATTATTTCGTTCTGTCCGGTGAGCAGGATTATGGGGAGCTGAGAACCGTTGAGTCCTATCGCATCACAAAGTACAATAAGGAATGGAACAGGCTGGATTCCGTGGGAATGATGGATTGCAATACAGCTGGTCCGTTTGAGGCAGGCTCTGCACGATTTGCAGTCTGCGGAAACTATCTGCTGATCCGTACTTGCCACGAGATGTATCAATCCAGTGACGGCTACAACCATCAGGCAAATGTGACGATCCAGCTGGATATGGAAAGCATGGAAATCACGGATTCCTATACCGATGTCATGAACAGCAAATATGGCAGTGTTTCCCATTCCTTCAACCAGTTCATCCATGTTGAGGATAACCGTATCATCGCCCTTGATCACGGCGACGCAAATCCGCGCAGCCTTCTGCTGACAAAATATAATACGGATCTGACCACCGGCACATTCACTCCGGATTACAAAACGACATGCGATCTGGTCAGCATTGTCACATTCCCCGGTTCGGACACCTACCATTATAATTTTACCGGTGCGAGTGTCGGCGGTTTTGAGATCTCGGAAACGTCCTATCTTGCAGCGTATGCAGCCGAAAATTTTGAGGATGATAATCTGGATAACGGCACACGGAACATCGTGGTCGGCGTTGTGAACAAGGAAACAGATGCGGTCACCAACATCCAGATCACGAACTACGAGGAAGGCGCGGAATCCGCCTCCACCCCCCATCTTGTGAAAGTAAGTGACAACAGCTTCATTCTCCTCTGGAGTCATGAAGACGATGTACACTATACCGCCCTTGACGGTGAGGGCAATCCGGGCGAGATCTACACCATTGAAGATGCTACGCTCTCCGACTGTGTCCCCGTTATCGCAGACGGCGAGCTTGTCTGGTATACATGGAGCAACAAGGTCAATACATTCTGTGATATTGATCTGACAGATCTTTCCCAGCATTCTCAGACGGTCATCGAGAACGGACACCGGACAGAATTTATTTCTGTACCGACAGAAGCCGGCGGAGAATGCAGTGTACACTGTACACAGTGTGATCAGGATTTTACATTTGCTACACCGGAATCCATGTCCGTCAACTGGACAACACCGGGGAGCAACTTTGCAAGCAGTACGATCCCCACCGTGTACAAGGATGATACATTGGAATACTGGATCTCATTCTCCGGAGAATATGACACCTTATTCCATGATTATGAAGTCACGTTCTCCGATCCGGAACATGCTGTGCTTGATCGTATCAGCTCCAGAGTCGGACAGATCACATTCCTAAAAGAAGGCATTTATACGATCACCTTCACACACCTGTACAATCCTGTGCTGACAAAAACTGTTACCATTAAGGTGCTGCATGATCCTGACCATACACTTGATATTACACCGCTTGAAGAAGGCAGCAATCTTGCAGAAGCGGTGTGCCAGGATTGTGATTACACAGACACACTGACAGTTGCAAGCAGCTTTTATGTAAACTGGAAACAAGAGGGGGAAACTTATTACTCTTCCTATTTTTACAATCCCAACTGTCCGGATTCTGAGATCCTGTTCAGTGCATTCACCCGTGAGGATGCCTATCTCTGCGATATGACTGTAGAGATCATTGATCCGGATATTGCAGAAGTCACTTCTGCTGCACCGCTTGCCAGCGGTACGAGTGGGACGATCCTCTGCACCAATAAGGGCGAAACACAGATCAAGGTATATCCTACTTATAATCCAAGTGTTTACAGAACCTACACACTTCGTGTGGCACATGTATACACGGACGGCATCTGCGTTTCCTGTGAATACGCATGCCCCCACGAATCCGGCTATGCCGACCAGCCGACCTGTCAGGCTCCGGGTACATGTGCAGAATGCGGCATGGAATACGGCGACACCGATCCGGAGAATCATGTCAGCGAAGAAGTGAAGTGTGTGAATAGCGGTTCCGATACGCTGCACAGAATTCATCGTGTCTGCTGTGATGCGTTCGTCAGAGAAGAACCGCATCAGTTTACGGAAAAATCCGCAGGATTCTGTATCCTCTGCGAGTACGAATGCCAGCATACGACAGGAAATTTCACACCGGCGGACTGCAGGAATGCCAATATCTGCAATGAGTGTGGTCTGACATTCGGCGAAATTGATCCGGAGAACCATATGGGCGAAGAAACCTACTTCGCTCCGGATACGGAAAATTCGGAACTGCATAATATTATGTATTCCTGCTGTGATGCGTTAAAAGACTGCGAAAGACACAGCTTTACACTGGATGAAGAAACCGGACGATACACCTGTGTCTGCGGTGCAGAAGCAGCATGGAAGGTAATAGGCGATGGAGAACAGACCTATTACTGTAAACTGAATGAAGCACTGATCGTAGCAGAGACAATATACGATTCTCTGGTCGTGCCGCTCTTTGATATGGAGACAGAGCCGTTTGCACTGACTTCTTCTACCGTTACGCTTGATCTTGACGGCAAGAAGCTTTCCATCATCGGTGCAGAGGAACAGGCGTATGCGGTCACAGTTGAGGATGAATCAAAACTGATCATTCAGGACAGCAAGGGCGGCGGCGAGATCACTGCTGCCGAGGGTATGGATCTGTTTTGCATCAAAAACGGCACACTTGAAATTGCAGGCGGCACGATGCACTGTGCAGAAACACTCGTTTATGTCAACGGTGCTTCCATGCTTCACCTCAAAGGAGGCACGCTGATCGGAAAAACCGGCGTTGTCTCTGAAAAAGGCACTCTGTATCTGTATGGCAAGCCGGATTTTCAGTGTACGGGTGTAGATTTTCAGATCGGCAGCAAAACAAACATCTATATTGATGCCGATCTGTGCGGCGCAGGATATACTATCAGCCGTGAAGAACCCGGATATTTTGCACTTCTGGAACAGGAATATGATTTCGACGATACATGGTTTATCCCCCAGGCTGAGAATCGTGTGATCGTGATGAAGAATAACAGTATTGCTGTCAGATACGATCTTACAAAGGCGGATATTCAGCTGGAGCAGGACGAGCTTTCCTACACAGGCATGAACGCGCTGCTGGAGATTACCGGAGCATTCGGCGATATTACCCTTGAACGCTCCGAGCATTATGAGATCGAATATACCGATGCGGACGGAAACCCTGTACTTCCTTTTGCCCCCGGTGAATACCGTGCAGTACTCAGAGGTGTCGGTGATTTTGCCGGTATAGTGGAGATACCGTTCTACATTACAAATGCCACACCCCTGATCAGCTGGCTGTCAGATACTGACCATGTGTTCTATAACGGCGAAACACCGGAGCTTATGCCGCCAGCAATCCTTCTGAAAGGTGACGATGAATTCGATGGGGAGATCCGCTACTTCTATCGCATCGCCGGTTCAGAGGAGGAATTCACAGAAGGACTTCCGGTCAATGCAGGTATCTACGAACTCAAGGCAGTAATTGATGCATTTGGTTTCTATCACAGTGCAGAAACCGACAGCCTGCTGCGTCTGACCATTGCAAAAGCCGATGCTCCAGAGTTTGAACCTGTGGAGGTTTCCTATTCCTTTACAGAAAGCGGCGAAAAAACGATTGAGATGCCGGAGCTGCCGCGCGATACCGGTGCATTCGGTGAACTGACAATAGATTTCATTGATCCGGAATCCCTGCTGGATCTGGAAAAATCCATTGACTACACGAAGAACACGCTTACTTTCCACATCAATCAGAACCCCTGCACCTCTTACGGAAAGAGTGCTGCAATCATTATCACGATTCCGTCCCAGAATTACGAGGACATGGAGCTGAGGGCGAACATTACAATGGAGCGCGGCATTCTGACAGCAGAGGATTTCATCTTCTCTGCGGAGGATACCGTATACAGCGGTACTGCCAAAACCGCAGTGCTCACACCTGCGGAGGATGTCCTTGAACTTGGCGAAATCAAGCTGACCTATTACGATGAAAACGGCGATGCAGTTGAACCTGTTACCATCGGAACTTATCTTGTAAAGGCAGAAATCAATGGCGGGGAGTATTACGAATCTGCCGAATTGGAAACTCCTGACTGGACATTTACCATTACTCCGGCAGTGCCCGAAGTAGCAGAACCGACTGCAAAGGCTGTTGTCTACGGTCAGAGCCTTGCGGATTCCGCACTGACAAAGGGCTGGGCATGGGCTGATGATTCCATTATCCCGACCGTGAAGAATGACGGCTTCAAGGCAGTTTTCGCTGTTGCGGATGCAGAGAATTATGATTATTCCAAGGTTGAGGGATTTGATGCAAAGACCAAGACCATCACAAGAACAGTTTCCGTGACAGTAACGCCGGCAGTGCCCGAAGTAGCAGAACCGACTGCAAAGGCTGTTGTCTACGGTCAGA
>CALGTT010000318.1 GCA_937901485.1 uncultured Ruminococcus sp. | reverse complement strand
GGGCGGCGAACCGCCGCTGGTGATCGTTGCCTTTTGCACTTCGTGCAAGCGGCAACCAATATTTTACAGGTCAATCTTGTGCTGAATTATGAAGGAACTGCCGACCTTTTCGCCGTAGGCGAATTGGGAGGAAAATCACCGGCGGCGGTTCGCCGCTGCTCCCAACGAGCTGGTTTACGGCGACTATGAGCTGCATGAGGTGCAGGCGGCAAATGGCTATGTTCTCGACAAAACCGCTGTTCCGTTCACAATTGACGGTACGGTGGAGGTAGTGACAGTCGAGAAAACCAATGCACCGCAGAAGGGAAAAATTGCAGTCCAGAAAACCGGTGACAGCTTTGTGACCGTAAATGAGCAGGACGGCAGATTTACGCCTGTTTTCGATGAAAAGTCGCTTGCAGGTGCAGAATTTGAGATCGTTGCGGCGGAGGATATTGTGACGGCGGATGGCACACTCAGACTGCATACAGGCGAAGTGGCAGATGTGCTTGTGACGGATGAAAATGGCTATGCTGCGAGCAAACTGCTGTATCTGGGTAAGTACGAAATCTGTGAAAAGACTGCCCCTGCAGGTTATGTGCTGGACGGCACGCCGCAGATCGTGGAGCTTTCCTACGCAGGACAGGAAATCGAGGTGAGAGAAACTGTGAATACAACATTCTGGAACGACCATCAGGGCGTGGAAATCAGCCTTGCAAAGGCAATGGAGCATGACGAGCTGTTCGGCATCGGCGGACAGAATGAGTACCTTTCCGTCCGATTCGGGCTGTTTGCGGATGAGAAACTGACCGCTGCGGATGGCAGCGTGATTCCGGCGGACGGACTGATTTCTGAAATCACACTCTGTGAGGATATGACAGCGAAATTCAGGGAAAAAATCCCATTCGGACGCTACTATGTGCAGGAGATTGCAACCGATGAGCATTATGTCCTGAACGGCGAAAAGTACCTTGTCAATTTTGAGTACATGGGGCAGGAGATGACGACTGTGTCCATTGACTGCGGACTGTTTGAAAACAAGCTGATTCGTGGTACGGTTTCCGGTCTGAAGGTCGATCCGGAGGAGGAACCGCTGGAGGATGCACTGTTCGGACTGTTTGAGGCTGGCACGGAGGAATTCTCCGAAGAATCTGCGATTATGACCGCTGTTTCTGATGAAAACGGCTATTTTGTATTTAATTCCATTCCCTTTGGCGAGTATGCTGTGAAGGAAATTGCCCCGCCTGCCGGATATGTGCTGTCCGATGCTGTGTTCCCTGTAACGATTGACGAAGATGGCGATTTCATCGAAATCACGGCAGAAAATGAGCCTGTGACCGTGGAGATTTCCAAGCAGGATGTGTACGGTGAGGAACTGGCTGATGCAAAAATGCAGCTTTTGGATGCAGAGAAAAATGTGGTGGATGAATGGACTTCCGACGGCACAAACCACGTTGTTTCCAAGCTTTCCGCAGGAAAGTACACGCTCCATGAGGTTGCTGCACCGGATGGTTATGTGATTGCCACGGACATTGCTTTTGAGATTCTGGAGGATGGCACTGTGAACGTTGAAAATGTCGATGCTTCGGCATTTACGGAGGACAGCGTGCCGCTGATCGTGATGGTGGACGATACCACGAAGGTCGAGATCAGCAAGCGTGATATTACGACCGACAGCGAGCTGCCGAATGCCAAACTGCAGGTGCTTGACGAAAATGAAACGGTGATCGAGGAGTGGATTTCCACGAACGAGCCGCATTTCATTGAGGCTGTACTGATTGCAGGAAAGCCCTATATTCTGCGTGAAACAATTGCTCCGGATGGCTATGAGATCGCAAACGATGTGAAGTTCACCGTCAACGAAAACGGCGATGTGAGGGCGGTTGTGATGTACGACAAGGCAAAGGTCACGGTGACAACACCCTCCGTTCCGACTGGTGATGCGACCAATGACATCCCTGCATGGCTGATGATCGCAGGCGGTGCGGTACTGCTGGCGTTTATCGCATTCAGAAAGAAGGTCTGATTATGGGCAAATTCACACGCATTCTTGCGGCTGCTGCGGCAGCCGCCCTCCTTGTGGGGGGCGTTGTGCTGCTGACCAAAGATGAGGCGGCACAGAAAATTGTGGACAGGAAAATGGCGGATTTCCAGCCGTCAGCGAGCATGATGGACACGCTGGATATTCTGACAGAAGAATTGAAAAACACCGAAACTACACCTGTTTTAACAATTGCAGAGGAAGAAATGACAGGCACAACGGAGGACATTCCCGTACAAGAAACAGCCCCCTATATCCCAAGCGACACGCTCCCTGTTGAAGTGATGGACGAGCTGACGGCACAGGCGGAGGCGTTGCAGGCGGCATACCCGAACGCCATCGGCTGGCTGTACCTGCCGGATACCGGCATCAATTACCCGATCATGCAGGGCGATGACAATGATTTTTATCTGCATCACGCACCGGACGGCAGGTCGCTGAAGGCTGGCTCTGTGTTTCTGGATTTCCGCTGTGAACAGCGGTTCATGAACCCTGTGAACCTGGTCTATGCCCACAACATGAACAACGGCACAATGTTTGCTGGAATCACGAGATTCACCGATTCTGCGTACTTTTCCAGTCATCGTTACGGCTGGCTGGCGACCTCGGAAACGGTGTTCCGGATTGATTTCTTCTCCGCCGCAGTGGTGGGCAGGTATGATGTGCTGTACGACGGCAGTGCGGAGATTTCAAGCTGGCTTTCACACCTTGCAGAGGTGTCAAAGATGTATGAAAACGCCAATATTTCGGGAGATACACGGTTTATTTCGCTGTCCACCTGTTCCTATGAGTTCAAGGATGCGAGAACTGTGCTGATCGGGCGGCGAACCGCCGCTGGTGATCGTTGCCTTTTGCACTTCGTGCAAGCGGCAA
>CALGTT010000317.1 GCA_937901485.1 uncultured Ruminococcus sp. | reverse complement strand
GTGGGGGCAGGCTTTGGGGTGCTAACCCCAGAAAAAGACTTTTTCTACAAGCTGAGTCCCTGCAGGTTTTTGCAGGGGCTTTTTATTACCAGAAACTCATACTTGACGCCTTCCCCGAAATATGCTATAATAATTGTATATGACAAAAAGGAGGAATCCCCATGCATGTGACACTGATCGCCTGCACCCCGATGCCGGAAAAAACAGTCGCAGCAGCCGCAAAGCTTTGCTATTCCGATACGGATGCCATGCACCTGATGGACGGCATGGATGACAAAGCCGCGGGAGATTTTGTGAAAATGCTCGCTTCCTTCGGGCATGAAAGCCCCATCGAGCATGTCAGCTTCACCTTTGGGATCGAAGGCGTGTCGCGTTCCCTGCTTGCCCAGATCACCCGCCACCGCATTGCCAGCTTTTCTGTGCAGAGCCAGCGGTATGTCAAGCAGGAAAAATTTGAATACATCACACCGCCGGAGATCGCCGCAGATCCGGAAACCGCAGAGGTCTTTGCCGCTGCCATGCAGGATTCCCTTGCTGCCTATAACCGCCTTGCGGATATGTTGGAGGAACGCCATTTTCAGGCTTTTCTTGCACAGGGAATGCCCGAAAAGACCGCACGCTCCAAGGCGGAAAAGAAAGCCATCGAGGATGCACGCTTCGTGCTCCCGAATGCCTGTGAAACCAAAATGGTCATGACCATGAACGCACGCAGTCTGCTCAATTTCTTCCGGATGCGCTGCTGTAACCGCGCACAGTGGGAGATCCGCGCTCTTGCGAAGGAAATGCTCCGCCTGTGCTATGCGCAAGCTCCCATGATCTTTGAAAAAGCAGGTCCGTCCTGCTGTGCAGGTGCATGTCCGGAGGGAAAAATGACCTGCGGACACTGCGAGGAGATCCGCCGTGAATATGCCGCGCTGAAAGCGGAAATACTGAAGTAGAATCGTTTGTAATTTGGAGGAATCACACGCAGTATGCTGGAATTTCGGGAAATCACCATCGCCGACCGCCCATGGATCGTGGAATGCCTGCGGCGTTCGGATTACAGAGGATGTGAATACAGCTTCGCCAACAATATGGCTTGGCGGCGGCTGAATGGGACGAAAATCGCTCGTTTCGGGGATTTCTACCTCTGCTGTTCCTTTGATACGGACAGCGGCATTCCGTCCTTTGCTTATCCGGCAGGGGAGGGCGATCATGCGCAGGTACTCGCGGAAATGCGCAGCTTTGCGCAGCAGCTCGGACACCCTTTGCATATCTGGAATGTCTCCCCCGAACGTCTGGCGTGGATACAGGAACGCTATGCTGTGACCGCAGAGCCGAACCGCGACAGCTGGGATTATCTCTATGCAAGCGCGGATCTGAGCCGGCTTGCAGGGCGAAAATATCACCAGAAACGCAATTTTCTGCACCGTTTCGCACAGTACGGCGCGGAATTCTCCCTGATGACGGAACGTGATTTCGACGACTGCATTGCATTCGGCGCAATGCATTATAACGCAAAGCTTGACGGCGATACCGGCGGCATTTCCGAGCAGTTCGCCATTGACACCTATTTCCGGTATTTCACAGAGCTGGAGCTGGAGGGCGCGGTGCTCCGCGCGGACGGCAGACTGGTCGCCTTTGCCATCGGTGAGCCGCTTTCCTCGGACACGTTCTGTGTGCACATCGAAAAGGCGGACACCGACTTTCAGGGCGCGTATGCTGCCATCAATCAGGGCTTTGCGGCACATGCGGAATCACGGTTTGCCTATATCAACCGTGAGGAGGATATGGGGCTGGAGGGTCTGCGAAAAGCGAAAATGTCCTATCATCCTGCATTCATGCAGGAAAAATACAGTGTGACATTCCTATAACAAAGCAAGGAGAGATAACATGATCTATGTATTTTTAGCAAACGGATTTGAAGAAATGGAAGCACTTGCTCCCATCGACCTGCTGCGCCGTGCGGAAAAACAGGTCGTGACCGTCGGTGTCGGCGGCAAGGTAATCACCGGTTCGCACGGCGTTCCCGTGACAGCGGATATCACCACTGCGGAAATGGTGCTCGGCGGTGAGCTGGAAATGATCGTGCTCCCCGGCGGTGTGCCCGGCACGCTCAATCTGGAGAAGTCCGAAGCAGTACAGGCGGCTGTGGATTTCTGCGTGGACAGAGAAATTTACATCGGCGCAATCTGCGCTGCCCCCTCCATCCTCGGTCATAAGGGACTGCTTGAGGGCAGGGAGGCGATCGCTTCCCCCGGCTTTGAGACACAGATGCCCGGCGCGGTCATCAGTGACAAGCCCGTCTGTCAGAGCGGCAATATCATCACGGCAAAGGGTGCGGGCGTTGCGACCGATTTTGCCCTGAAGCTTGTCGAGCTTGCAGCAGGCGCGCCGGAGGCAAAGCGTCAGCGCAATGCCATCTGCTGCCAGTAATGGGACTTGCAGAGGAAAAGAAAGCCCTGCGCACGCGCCTGCGCCGCAAACGGAGAGAAATACCGGAGGATGTGAGAAAACCGCTTGACGATGCGATTTTCCAAAACGTCACACAGAGCTGCTGGTTCTGTGACGCGGACACGATCCTGCTCTATGTCTCCTGCGGCGGCGAAGCGGATACCGTGCGCATTATTGCAGAGGCTCTGCGGCTTGGAAAAAAGGTGGCTGTTCCGAAATGCGGCGAACACGGCGCAATGGAATTCTACCTGATCACCGGCATGGATTCCCTTGCCGCCGGTGCGTATGGCATTTTAGAGCCGACGGGCACGCAAAAGCCTGATATCACGCCGAAAACTGTCTGCATCGTGCCTGCGGTCGCATTCACCGCAAGGGGCGAACGTCTTGGACAGGGCGGCGGCTATTATGACCGGTTTCTGGCGGCATATACAGGCAAAGCCGTGCTGCTGTGCCCGGAAAAACTGATTCTTGATACCATTCCTATCGAACCTCATGACATTT
>CALGTT010000316.1 GCA_937901485.1 uncultured Ruminococcus sp. | reverse complement strand
CGCAAGATAGCCGATAAATTCGGAGCGTTTTTCGGTAAAGGTGGTTTCTGCAAAGTCTGCAATCGTAAAATAATCCATGGCTGTCACTCCCCTCATATATGAAAATACGGGCAGTCTGCACCGCCCGTACTATTCATCTTTGCATTACTTATCGAGATTGAAACGCTTCTTGAATCTGTCAACACGTCCGCCGGTATCAACAAGCTTCTGCTTACCGGTGAAGAACGGATGGCACTTGGAGCAAATTTCCACCTTGATATCCTGCTTGGTAGACTGTGTCTCGATCACATTGCCGCAGTGGCAGGTAATTGTGGTCTTGTACAGTGTAGGATGGATGTCCTTTTTCATGCAAATTCACCTCTTTCATCAATGTGTCAATTCATAGTAGCCCATCAGTTCCCTTAGACAGTAGTACTATTTAACTTAAATATTATACCATGCCGCAAAGGAAAATGCAAGTCTTTTTTCGCAATCGCTTGTTTTTCGTAGGAATAGACAATTCTCGTTCGAATTCTGTTGGGAATTTTGACACATACGGTTTTCACTGCCGAACCTTGTCGAATGCTCGAAATTTTTCATTTCTTTTGTGAATAAACCGTTGACTTTTTTGTCGAATTGCGTTATAATAAGTATAGATAGATTAGAGTGCAGAACAAAGAACCTTAGGAGGTAGCACCCCTTGAAGAAAAAACGTAAGAAGAAGTATGGGCACATGAAAAAATGGAGTGCCTTTTTGTTGTTGGCATTATTGATTCTGATCATTTTTGCCGCTGTTTTCGGCATTTTTAAGATTCTCACTGCCCCAAAGTCCGAACAGAAGTCTACTCAGCCGCCGCGGACGGATATCCGTGCGGCAGTATCGCTCATCCCGCCAAAGCGCGATGTGGTGATCAGAATGTACCTGCCCGATGTCATCTATCCCGACAGGGACGGCGATGTGGTCGCACTGACGGATGCCATCGAAAGCTCGCACGCAATTCTCATTGACCTTGACAATCACACCGTACTTGCGGACAAGAAAAGCGAGGAGATCATTTATCCTGCGTCCATGACAAAGCTCATGACGCTCATTGTTGCCATTGAACAGACGGAGGATCTGACGCAGACCTTTACCATGACCGATGAGATCCTTGCACCCCTGTATGCGCAGAATGCCTCTATGGCTGGTTTCCAGTCCGGCGAGGAATGCACGATTCTCGATCTGCTCTATGGTGCGGCTCTCCCCTCCGGCGGCGATGCAACGGCTGCGCTTGCCAAGCATATCGCAGGTTCGGAGGAAGGCTTCGTGCAGCTGATGAACGAGAAAGTGGCGGAGCTGCAGCTGCGCAACACACACTTTACCAACCCCACGGGACTCCATGATCCCGACCACTACAGCACGGTCACAGATATCGCGCTGATCCTGGATTATTGTATGCAGAATGAGCTGTGCAGGCAGATCATTTCGACCTACA
>CALGTT010000315.1 GCA_937901485.1 uncultured Ruminococcus sp. | reverse complement strand
CTTGTTCTCCACGGTAATGTCTCCAAAGATGGCGTCGTGGAAGGTGGTGGTGCCCTCGGTGGGGATCTTCTGGCGGATGACATAGGGCACGCCTGCGGCGAGCTTTGCCTCGACTTCTTCCTTGGGCAGATCGCGGCAGTGGCGGTCATAGGCAAGAACATCCTTTGAGCCTTCATTTGCCCTGCGCATCTCCTCCAGACGCTCCTTGTCGCAGAAGCAGTAGTAGGCATGACCGGATTCCACCAGCTTTTCGGCATATTCCTTGAACATGCCCATGCGCTCGGACTGCACATACGGGCCTACCGGACCGCCGATATCGGGGCCTTCATCCCAGTTGAGTCCTGCCTTGCGCAGTGTGGAATAAATGACATCCACCGCACCCTCGACATAGCGTCCCTGATCGGTGTCCTCGATACGGAGGATGAAATCGCCGCCGTTCTGCTTGGCGATCAGGTAGGTATACAGTGCAGTACGAAGATTACCGATGTGCATGTAGCCCGTCGGGCTGGGTGCAAATCGGGTTCTGACTCTTTTCTTTTCCATAAGATACTCCTTATTATATTACTGGCATTCCTGCAAGTCCCGCTGCATCTGTGCAGTAAGGGCTTCAACGGAATCGAACTTCATTTCCGGACGGAGAAACCGCCGCAGGGAAACCGGTAATCGTTTTCCATATAAATCGCCTGCAAATCCGATGAGATAGGTTTCTGCAAGCGGCATTCCGTCATACTGCACCGTGGGCTTTCTGCCGACATTGGTCAGTGACGGATAGATCACGCCGTCCACGTCCGTTTCCGACGCATACACGCCGAATTTCGGCACGAGCTGTCCCTCGGCAAAGACCTGATTGATGGTCGGAAAGCCGATGGTGCGTCCAAGCTGTGCGCCGTGGGTGACGGTTTGTACAATGGTATAGGGTGCGCCGAGCAGGGCATTTGCCTGTCCGATCTCACCATTCTGTAAAAGCTGACGGATGCGCGTAGAAGAAACACGCTGTCCGTCCGCGCAGACATCCTCTGCGATCTCCACCGCAAAGCCGTACTGCGCCCCGAAATTTTGCAGATCCTGCACATTCCATGCGGCATTCCTGCCGAAACGGAAATCCTCTCCGCAGCAGACATACTGCGCGGAAAAGCGGTGCAGCAGGATCTTCTGCACGAATTCCTCACCGTCCATTTCGCGGATCTGTGCAAAGGGCGGATGGTACACGCGCTCCATGCCGCACTCCTTCAGAAGGCTGCATTTCTGCGCCGTGGGGTAGAGATATTCCAGTGCCGTCCCCTGCTTTGTAGCGATGGATTCGGCTTCAAATGTAAACGCACAGGGCTTCAGACCGTTTGCCGCCTGTGCACGGGCAAGCGCGAGCACGCGCCTGTGTCCGAGATGCACACCGTCAAACAGACCAAGAGCCGCGGCGGTCGGTTCTGATGCGATAGTTCCCACAGCTCCTCCTCACGCTTTCGGTTCACAGAGGTTGCGTTCCACGCGCAGGCAGTTTTCCTCCCTGTCCGCAAGTGCCGTGCCGAGAAAGCCGTCCGGCTCACCGTACACCGCATAGCGTTCTGCGTCTGTGATCTGTCCCTTCAACTGGGAAAGTCCAAGTTTTACGCCGTTTCTGTAATGCATGGTCTGCTTTTCCGTCAGGCGGATCTGCGGCAGGGCAGCAAACGCCTCCGCGATGGGTGTGACTGCTTCCGCAAGTCTCCCCTCGTCCGCAAGCTTCTGGATCTCCTCAAAGGTCAGGCATTTCTCAATGGGCAGACCATTGGACATGGTACGCCGCAGTGCCGTCATGACCGCGCCGCAGCCGAGAACCTGTCCGAGATCGTGCAGGATCGTGCGGACATAAACACCGGAGCCGCAGCGGATCTCCAATGTGCCCTTGCCCGTTTCGGGATCGAACGCCGTGAGCGCAACGGCATCCACATGCACCCGTCTCGCCTTGCGCTCGACGGTTTTTCCCTCACGCGCCAGCTCATACAGCCGCTTGCCGTCCACAGAAACAGCGGAGTACATGGGCGGGATCTGGTCGATATCGCCAACGAACTGCGAAAGCTGCAAGCGCACCTGTTCCGCGGTGATGCCGCGGAATTCGTGGGTTTCAAGGAGCGTGCCGGTGGAGTCGAGCGTATCGCTCACCTGCCCCAGCTGAAAGTCCGCAATATAGGCTTTTCGCTCATCGGGGAGAATGCCGCAGGCTTTGGTGGCATGGCCGACAAAGACGGGCAGCACACCGGTCGCCATCGGATCGAGCGTACCGCTGTGTCCGAGGCGGCGCATCTTCAGGATGCCGCGCAGCTTGCCGATCACATCAAAGGACGTAAAGCCCTGCGGCTTGTCAATGCAGATGATTCCGTTCACGCCTGTTCCATTCCTTTCCGGACAGCCTCAAGCAGGACTGTCTTGACTTCTTCGAGACTGCCTTTGAGCAGGCAGCCAGCCGCCTTGACATGACCGCCGCCGCCGAGTGTCTGGCAGATGGCAGAGACATTGACAGCATTTGCCGAACGCATGGAGATCTTCCAGACCTCCGGCTCACGCTCGCGCATGGTGATGCCGACCTCCACGCCCTCCGGCTGGAGGGGGAGATTTGCCATGCCGTCGGTATCCTCCGGATTCATGCCGGTGCGCCCGATCAGCTCCTGTGACACGCAGATCATGGCACATTTGCCGTCAAGATGGTATTCCATCGCCATGATCATCGCGCATTCTGCCTTCATGCGTTCGGGGGACTTGACCTCGAACATCTGACGGTTGATCCGGCTGTAGGGGATATCGGGAAACGCTGCCATGATCTCCGCAGCGGTTTCGTGTGTGTGTGCGGTGGTGTTGCTGAATTTAAAGCATCCGGTATCGGTCGCAATGCCCGTATACAGGCAGGCTGCGATATATTCCGTCAATTCGATCCCCATCTGCCGGTAAAGCCCGCAGAGCACCTCGCAGGCAGCGGCGGCATCGGAAAGGAGCACCGTCTGCTTTGCATAGTGCTGGTTGGAGATGTGGTGGTCGATGCACAGATCCACGCACTCGCCGTACTGCTCGGCATAGCTGCCAAGGAGCTTGGGATCGGCAACGTCCACGGTGATGATACACTTCGGCTCAAAATCCTCCTCCGGCTCAGCAGGCTTGAGGAAATCAAACCGCGCCGGAATGGGATCGGCACAGAGCACCTTGGCACGTTTGCCCATCTGCCGCAGGGCTGCCTGTAAGGAATAGCCCGAACCGATGCAGTCACCGTCAGGGCTCTGGTGGATGAGGATATAGGCATCCTCACATTCACGCAGGAAGCGTTCTGCTTCCGGAAAATCGGCATACCGGTTATTCAGCAGCATCTTCACCCTCCGTTGTGTGTTCTTCTTCTGCAAGAGCCTGCAGTTTCTTGGTGATCTCCGCGCCCTTTGCGATGGAATTATCCGCAATGAACTGGATCTCCGGACTCTTGCGCATCTTCAGGCGGGCGAACAGCTCGCGTCTGACGAAGCCTGCGGCGGAGCGCAGACCCTTGACGGACTGCTTTGCATCCTCCTCACCGAGAAGGCTGGAGATATACACCTTGCAGTGAGAGCCGTCCCCTGCCAGATCCACGCGGACAACGGTCAGCATGGAGCTGATTCTGGGATCTTTGAGCTGTCGGATGATATCGGGCAGCTCTCTGTGGATGTCCTCGGACATCCGGTTATTCTTATAGCTCGGCATCAGTTACCTGCCTTTCCGTCCGTCATGACATAATCCGTGCCGGAGGAGAAGAAGCCGTCATTTTCCAGACTGGAGATGATGCGCTCCTTGTTTTCTTCGTAAAACAGCAAAGCCTCTGCGGAAATGGGAGCGTCCATATTTGCCAGCTCATCCATTTCTTCCGGTTCATCCA
>CALGTT010000314.1 GCA_937901485.1 uncultured Ruminococcus sp. | reverse complement strand
GTTCCTGTTCATGTTCGATACGCTGGATGCCATTCAAAACAGAAAGCCGAAAGACTTGGAAATAGTCTTTCGGCTCAGGGATGGCGGCGAGGGCATTCCACATGAGGAGCTGGAGTTCGATAGGGATTCTTTCGCTCACGCCACGGGTGAGATAGCGGTTGTTCTGAAACATGTTCCTTCCTCCTTTCGCAGTTTTGCTATGTACCTATGCTCCTATCATTTCATATGATAGAGCCTATCGTAGCACTATAATAGTATGTAACTGAAAAGGGGAAAATTAGCATGAATGATCAGTGGCTGTTATTGTGCTATCGTTAATATTTTTTGTTGAGTGATATAATCATAAAATATATCAACCACAACATCCCTATAACAAAATCCAAGTGACAGAATTCCAGCATCCCATAACCCCATACCCTGTATGGAATCAGTGGATGCAGTTTTCATCTGTATGCATTTCTAAGAGAGATTACAAGATATATAACAACTGGCTCACCCGTGAAAACCTTTCATGACGAAGCGGAGTGGGCTGCTGCGGATGGCTTTGATCTCTGATCGTTCGCAGCCGTACTATGTGTGATGTGAACGGTTTGCATAGTGCGATGAACACAAACGGACAGGGGCATCCTGTCCGTTTTTACTTTTGCTTCAACATCTCCATGATCTGAAAAAAGGAGATATGAAAATGAAGTATAAGATATCCGTGTACCCCAAGAGCATTGCAGGAATTGAGAAATCCTGCATCAACACCAAAAAGATTGCAGCCTGTATTGCAAGCAGCCAACGGACAGTATTGCTCAAAGAACTTGCCGAGCTGATCGAACGCCAGCATGTCTGGTGCCCGTGTTCCTTCTATGGCAGTCAGAAGAAGCAAAAAGAGATGGCATCCATACAGTTATTTGCCCTGGATTTCGATGGAGGGATTTCTATTGAGGATGCCATTGCACGAACGGAACGGTACCATATCCCGATTGCATTGTACTATGAAACCAAAAGCTCTGTCAACTTTTCCAGATTCCGTCTGGTATTCGTCTGTATGCAGGAGGTTCGTGCTCAGGAAGCAGCAACGTTGATCCAGTACTGCCTTTGTACGATCTTTCCGGAAGCCGATCCTACCTCCAAGGACTTCAGCAAACTCTATTATCCGGGAAGGAATGTTACCTACTATGAGAATACATATTTCTCTATCTATGATCTGCTGCTCAGCACATTGCAATTCCTCTCGGAAACACAGCCCACCAATAAGGTGAAAAAGCTGAATGTGATTTCCAATAAATCCCATGTTGTTCTGAGGAACAATACATTTTATATTGAATCCTGCTCCGACATTAACAATTCCGGTGTCCCTTCTTCCTTCCTGAACAACGGGGAAGATACCATATTGCTTGAAACGATGAAAAATGAAGAAATTCAGGCATTTACCATATATCATAATATGGTGAATGCCCAAAAATCTTCTGTTACAAGCAGATATCAGATTTTTTTCACTGACAAACCGATCAGAATAAAATCGGAGCGGAAAAGCTCCATGATTCGTGTGAATCCGTCGAATTTCAGCCATTGTCAGCTGCTTTCGGACTTTCAGCAGGGGAGACGTTTGTGCCATGACGAATGGTTCGGCTTGATGACAAATCTCATTCATCTGAAAGGCGGACAGCAGATGTTCACAGAAGTCATGCACACCTATGCGGAGCAATATGGCGATATTTCAAGGAAAGAGGAGCAGATGAAGTGGTCTGTGAAAAATGATTACCACGCCATGCGATGCAATCACTATTGTCCTTATTCCGATAGCTGCAGCCACGATTCCACTCTGTGTTATACGCTCAGGCACCTATGCCATGAGGTGTATACGGTGAACGAAGAAGTGCACTATGTTACTCAGGAGGAAATGCACCGCAATATCGCTGTAACTCTCAAGCAATGCATGAATATGGAGGGCATCAAGGTAATCAAAGCCCCTACGGGTGCAGGTAAGACCTATGCGTATCTGCGGTCAGCCATGGAATCAGAATGTCAGACCATTGTGGCTGTTCCGAACGGAAGACTCATGCACAGCATTGCCGATGAAGCAAGAAAATGTGGAATATCCTGTGTTGTCACGCCCATGATTGAGGAGGTGCTGCGTGTTCTGGATAAGGAAACTGCTGACGAGATCCGCAGTCATTATGCGATCGGTGATGACACTGCCTGCAACTATATTTTACGCAAAAGCGGAAATCCCATTGCAGCACAATACTTGAAACAGATTGAAACGATACGGAAATTCAAGGGAAAGCTTGTGCTGACTACCCATGCAAGGCTGCTTCTGATGAAAAGGGATTACCTGCATAACCGTCAGGTGATCATAGACGAGGACATCCTGCCGTTTATGATGCAGATCCATCAGGTGTCAGCGGCTGATCTTCAGCGGATTCTGAAACAGCTTCAGAAGATGACCACGATTGACCGGCGGATCAAGGACAGACTGTGGGAGATACTTTCTGTAAACGGCTACACACGTTTGGCCTTATTTTCAGCGGAGATCAGTAAGGATGACAGGAATATGATCAACGCTGCGATCCATGATGACTGTAAATCCGACATTTACCATGCATTGTATGCACGCAGTTTCTATTGTAAAGATGATGAGGACACGATTTATTTTCTGCATCACAGGGGCTTACCGGAATGTGATTGCACTGTTTTCACTGCGACTGCTGATGAACGGATTTACAGGAGCGTATTCAGAGAAAGACTGCGTGGCTTCTATGATATGGGACAGCTCCGGAATTGCGGACAGCTTTTCCTGCATACCGATCACACCTACAGCCGGGACTATCTGAACCGTAACGCCGGCGTTTTGGCTATGCTTCGTCAAAGGCATAGCGGCAGCAATATCATCACCTTTAAGGAATACGCAGAAGCGGATGAGATCTATCTGGGAGCTGCCCATGGGTTCAATGCATTGCAGGGAATGGATCTGGCAGTGATCGGTACATTTCATCGTCCTGAATATGTGTACAAGCTCTGGGGGATGGAGCTTGGTGCGGAGATAGACGATGTACTTGCAGTCCGCAATGTGAGAAGAAACGGTTTTATATTTCCGATGATGACGTATGAAAAGGAGTTTCTGCGTATCCTTCAGCTCTGGATGATTGAAAGCGAAACGGAACAGGCAGTCGGCAGGGCAAGACTTGTAAGATACGACTGCACTGTCCATCTGTATTCCAATTTTCCAATTAGGCAAGGGGTTCTGGTGAGAGAATAAAAATCCTTGCATTTCATGCGGCTTTATAGTATAATGATAACAGAAACACTTTGGTAAGAAGTGCAATATATCTTATCGCAGATCACATCAAATCGGAGGTATCCCCATGCCCACCCACAACAAACTCATCCGTGACAGAATTCCGGAGATCATCAAACAGTCCGGAAAAACACCGCATTGCCGAACCCTTTCTCATGATGAATACCTGACCGAACTCGACCGCAAGCTGAATGAGGAATGTGCCGAATACCAGGCGGACAAGAGCCTTGAGGAACTCGCCGATATGCTGGAGGTGATCTATGCCATTGCTGAAGCGAAGGGATATTCCGTTGCAGAGCTGGAGCAGGTGCGCGAGCAAAAAGCCGCAAAGCGTGGCGGATTCAAGGATAGGATCTATCTTGAACGTGTGGACGATCAGGGAGTGGAATAATGAGAAATATGACGTATCACGCCGCATCCGGCAGCAGTGCTGAAGACCTGTTCATCGAGCTTTTCAGCGAGACTTTCGGTGCGGAACAGGCAGGCTACCTCTATTCTCAGTATCACTTCTATGACATCTATCAGAATGACCGCTTTGCAGATTTCTTTCTGGAAAGCGGCGGCAGAAAGATCGCCATTGAAATTGATGATGAGGCTTCACATAATGCAAGACATACTTCGCAAGAAACATTTTATGGACATCTTTTGAAACAAAACAGCATGGTACACCTTGGCTGGGATGTGTTCCGCTGGGCGGTACGGCAGATGCAGATGCAGCCGGATACGGTCAAAGACGAACTGCGTGTGTTTTTGGGCAGTCATCCTGCATTCCGAGAGGTGGAGGACTATCTTCCCGTACAGCGTGGAAAAGCCATTGACGGCAGCAGTCTGATACTGAAGGAGCATCAAAAACAGGCGTTGGATGCACTGGCACGGATGCGTGAAAATCATGAAACGATCGCACTTTTGTACCATGCAACGGGAACGGGCAAGACCGTAACTGCCGTATCCGATGCCATGCGTATGGGTAAGCGGACACTGTTTCTGGCACATACACATGAGCTTGTGGAACAGGCGGTACAGACTTTCACGGAGCTGTGGACGGATGTTACAATCGGCAGATTCGCCGATTCCATCAAGCAGCCCGATGCCCATGTTGTCTGCGGCAGTATCCAAAGCATTGCACTGCATCTGGATATGTTCAGGGATAATGATTTCGGTTATCTGATCATTGATGAAGCTCATCACGCTTCCGCTGATACATACCAGAAAGTGCTTGCCTATTTCAAGCCGGATTTCACGCTCGGACTCACTGCAACGCCCGAACGAGCCGACGACAAGGATATCATCGACATTTTCAAGAACACGGCACATAGGCTTGACATTCAGACTGCGGTGGAGATCGGGGAGCTTGTTCCCGTTCGCTGTATCCGGATTCATACAAATATAGATCTGACAAAGGTGCGTTTCAACAGTGTGCAGTACAATATCCGTGATCTGGAAAGCAAGATTTTCGTGCCCGAACGCAATCAGCTGATTGTGGACACATTTCTGGAATATGTCAGTACCAAGCGTACTGTGATTTTCTGTGCCAGTGTGAAACATGCGGAGCAGATTGCTGCCATGATCCGTGAACGTGGTGTTCCGGCACAGACAGTATACGGAACGATGAAAGCCTCGGAACGTCGGGAATATCTTGCGAAGTTCCAGAAGGGCGAGATCATGGCATTATGTGCCTGTGATCTGCTGAATGAGGGTTGGGACTGTCCCGAAACGGAAGTTCTGTTCATGGCAAGACCGACCATGTCAAAAGTACTGTATATCCAGCAGCTCGGACGGGGTATGCGGCTTGCAGAGGGTAAGGATTGCCTGCTGGTATTCGATTTTGTGGACAATGCCAGCCAGTACAATATGCCCTATTCCATGCACAGATTGTTCCGGCTGAAGGATTACAAGCCAGGCAAACTGGTTCTGGGAACAGCAAAGCAGAAAGCCTCCGATGATGCACTTTACGCAAAGGGCGAGAAGCCCGATGCGATCATCGATTTTCCGGTCAGTGCGACTGACTATGAAGCAGTGGATGTGTTCAACTGGCAGGAAGAAGCTGCCGGAATGCTTTCACAGATGGAATTCATCCGCAGAGTGGATGCAGCATCTGAAACAGTGGAACGCAAGATTCGTGACGGCGAGATCATCCCCGATCTGATCGTCCCCATGAGCGAGCACAGGACATTCAAATATTTCAAAGAAGAAACGCTCCAGAAAGCAGCGGAGCAGTTCGGCTGGAGAATGATCAATGACACCAACCGCAAGGAGTTGTTCATGGAAATGGTGCGACAGATGGACATGAGCTATTCCTATAAGCCCGTACTGATGAAAGCGATCCTTGCCCATGCCGATGATAAGGGCAGAGTCCGACTGGATGATATTGTTTCGTTTTTCAGGAGCTACTACGAGGGCAGAAGAACTGCCGGTCTTGCGGTGGAAAAGCCGAACAGCATCTTTGCAAAGAGCGGTTATACGGACAAGGAAGCACAGCGGAATATTCTTTCCAATCCCTTCAAACGCTTTGAGGACATGCAGATGCTTCGCCATACGAAAACCCTCGGCATCATCGAAGTTGAACCCACTGTCTGGAAACGGCTGACGGAGGAGGAGAAGGGGGAGATCGGGGAAATCTGTGAAAACAAACTCACCGCCTACTATCAACGAATTACACCCTGACAGAACGGAGCCACCCATGCCAAACATCATTTTCATTGATTCAGAAATCAACCCCGAAAGCGGAGAAATACTCGACCTGGGTGCTGTGTCCACGGACAAGCATCAGCTTCATACTGCAAGCAGACAGCAGCTTTCCGAATTTATTTCGGACTGTCCGTTCATCGGCGGTCACAATATCCTTGCCCATGACTTGCAATATCTGTCGGGGAGTGTGGATGGCATTGCGGAAAAGCAGTACATTGATACCCTGCTGCTCTCGCCGCTTTTATTCCCCGTGAAGCAGTCCCATGCACTTCTGAAGGACGACAAGCTCCTGACCGATGCACTGAATAATCCCCTGAACGATGCCATTAAATCGTTGGAGCTGTTCTATGATGAATGCAATGCCTTTGCCGAGCTTCCCGCCGAATTGCAGGAAATCTATTTCGGACTTCTGCATGACAGGGAGGGATTCGCTGCATTCTTTGACTATATAGAATACCACGCCGAGCCAGAAACAGAATCCCTCATCCGATCCGCATTCAGCGGCATGATCTGTGAAAATGCGATCCTGCATGAGATGATTATGAACCATCCGCTGGAGCTTGCCTACTGTCTTGCAGCGATTGCAGCCGATGACCGCCATGCAATCCTGCCGCCGTGGGTGCGGAAAAATTATCCAATCACGGAAACCTATCTGCATCTTCTGCGGAATCGAATCTGTACGGATGGCTGTCCTTACTGCCGGCATATGCTGGATGTACGGGTGCGGCTGAAAGAAATTTTCGGCTATGATTCATTCCGTACCTACAACGGAGAACCTCTGCAAGAAATGGCTGCACGGGCAGCGGTGGATCGAAAATCACTTCTTGCCATTTTTCCGACGGGCGGCGGAAAATCCATCACATTCCAGTTGCCTGCACTCATGGCAGGGGAGACGACCGGTGGTCTGACCGTGGTCATTTCGCCTCTGCAGTCCCTCATGAAGGATCAGGTGGACAACCTCAAAAATCTCGGTATTGCCGATGCTGTGACCGTGAATGGACTTCTGAGTCCCATCGAACGTGCGGAGGCACTGGAGCGTGTGGAAAGCGGACTGGCAACACTGCTTTATTTATCACCGGAATCCCTGCGTTCCCGCACCATCGAAAAACTTCTTTTGTCCAGACATGTGGTGCGTTTTGTCATTGACGAAGCCCATTGCTTTTCCGCATGGGGACAGGATTTCCGTGTGGATTATCTCTACATCGGGGATTTTATCAAGTCACTGCAAGAGAAGAAGCGGATGCAGGGGAACATTCCCGTTTCCTGCTTTACAGCGACTGCCAAGCAAAAGGTCGTGAGTGACATCCGTGAATACTTCAAGCAGAAGCTTGACCTCGATCTGGAACTTTTTGCAACGGATGCCGCCAGAACCAATCTCCGCTATGAGGTGCTGTACAAAGCGACGGACGAGGAAAAATACAGCACGCTCCGTCACCTCATCGAACAGCGTAACTGCCCGACTATCGTCTATGTTTCCAGAACCAAGCGAACTTCCGAGCTTGCCGCAAAGCTGACGGCGGACGGCTTTTCCGCCCGTCCCTATAACGGCAAAATGGAAAGCACGGAGAAAATCGCCAATCAGGAGGCATTTATCAGCGGAGAGGTGCAGATCATCGTGGCAACCTCCGCCTTTGGAATGGGCGTGGATAAGAAGGATGTCCGGCTCGTGGTACACTATGATATTTCCGATTCGCTCGAAAACTATGTGCAGGAAGCAGGCAGGGCAGGGCGTGACCAGAGCATACAGGCGGAATGCTATGTCCTGTTCCATGAGCAGGATCTCGACAAGCATTTTATCCTCCTCAACCAGACGAAACTGAGTATCAGTGAAATTCAGCAGGTCTGGAAAGCCATCAAGGATCTGTGCAGGGGACGTAATTTCATCCGCCGTTCTCCTCTGGAGCTTGCAAGACAGGCAGGCTGGGATGACTCTGCCGGAGATGTAGAAACAAGAGTAAAAACTGCAGTTTCCGCACTCGAAACTGCCGGATATATCAAGCGTGGGCAGAACGTTCCCCATATCTATGCGACCAGTATTCTAGCAAAGGATATGGCAGAAGCATCCGAGCTGATCCATGCGTCCTATAGACTTACAGATCAGCAGAAGCAGAATGCCCTGCGGATCATGAAGCTCCTGATCACAAGCCGGAGTATTTCCGGTGCGATGGGGGACGAAGCAGAATCCCGCATTGATTATATTTCCGATATTCTCGGCATTGAAAAGCGTGAAGTCCTTGATGCTGTGCAGTATATGCGTGAGGACGGACTGCTTGCCGATACGCAGGATATGACCGCCTACATCAAACGGACGGATACACGCAATAAGTCCGCCCAGATCCTGAATCGCTTTGCGGCACTCGAACGCTTTCTCCTGTCCATCTGCACGGAACAGGCACATTGTTTCCTGCTCAAGGAAATCAACCAGTCCGCAGAACAGCAGGGACTGAAATCCACTGTCAGGAATATCAAGACGGTGCTCTACTACTGGACCATCCGCCACTGCATTGAAAAGGTTTACAATACATCGGACAAGTATGTGGATATTCTCTTTCAGCTCCCGATTGACGAATTACGGGTGAAAGTGGAGAAACGTCTGGAGCTTGCCGCATTTCTTGTGGATTATCTCTATGAAAAGGCGGCAGAATCCCCTGTGAATGCAAAGGAAGAAACGCTCGTGCAGTTTTCTGTACTGGAATTGCAGAATGCCTATGCAGAGCGTTTGACGCTGGAACAGACAGCCTCCGTTTCCTTTGAGGAAATACAGGATGCACTGCTCTATCTTGCGAAAATTGACGCATTACAGCTTGACGGCGGTTTTCTGGTGCTGTATCAGGCGATGGAGATCCGCCGCATAGAGATGGATAACCGCATCAAGTACAAGGTGGAGGACTACCGCCAGCTCAATGAATTCTACAAGCAGAAGATCCAGCAGATCCATATCGTGGGTGAGTATGCCAATATGATGGTGCGTGACTATCAGGAGGCTTTGCAGTTTGTCAATGACTATTTTCAGATGGACTATAAGCTGTTTCTTGCGAAATATTTCAAAGGCGATCGTCTGGGAGAGATCAACCGCAATATCACGCCCGAAAAATACCGTCAATTGTTCGACAGTCTTTCGGAAACACAGCGGAAGATCATTGACGATGATACCTCGAAATGTATCGTTGTGACCGCAGGCCCCGGAAGCGGCAAGACAAGGGTGTTGGTGCATAAGCTTGCCTCCCTGCTCCTGTTGGAGGACATCAAGCATGAACAGCTTCTGATGCTGACCTTTTCCCGTGCGGCTGCAACGGAATTCAAACAGCGGCTTGCGGAGCTGATTGGCAATGCGGCACATTTCATTGAGATCAAGACCTTCCATTCCTATTGCTTTGACCTTCTCGGCAAGATCGGCAGTCTGGAACATTCTGAAAACATCGTCAGAGATGCCGCCGTCATGATCCGCAATGGTGAAGTGGAGGAGGGCAGGATCACCAAGACTGTTGTGGTGATTGACGAGGCGCAGGATATGGACGCACATGAATATGCACTGGTGGAAGCCCTGATGGAGCGAAACGAGGATATGCGTGTGATCGCTGTCGGGGATGATGACCAGAATATCTATGAATTCCGTGGCTCTGATTCGGGACATCTCAAGTCTCTGATTGATGTGCACGGTGCAAAGCAGTACGATCTTCTGGACAATTATCGTAGCTGTCGGAGTATTGTCGCACTGGCGAACCGATTTGTCCGCAATATCCAGAACCGCCTCAAAACCGAACCCATTCATGCGGTCAGCAGAGAGGAGGGGATTGTCCGCCTGATACGGCATACCAGTCCCAATCTGGAATATCCCGTTGTGAACAACCTCCAAAGTAATCCCACGGACGGAACGGTCTGTGTGCTGACAAACACGAATGCGGAGGCTCTGCGTGTGACGGGACTATTGAAGAAAATGGGCATTCCTGCAAGGCTCATCCAGAGCAATGACGGCTTCAATCTGTACGATATTGCCGAACTGCGGATGTTCCTGAAGCTCATTTCCAAGACCAATACGCCGATCATTTCCGAAGAATGCTGGAATGATGCCATTGAACGGCTGAAAACACTGTATGCAGGAAGCAGCTGTCTGGAATGGTGCATGAATCTATTTGAAGCATTTGCGGCGGTGAACGAAAAGAAATACCGTTCTGATCTGGAAAGCTTCATCCGTGAGTCACAGTATGCGGATTTCTGCAATGCCGATCACAGCGAGGTTGTAGTTTCAACCATCCACAAGGCAAAGGGACGGGAATTTGACGCTGTGTACATGCTCTTGAATCAGGTGTATTTCCGGACGGATGAGATCAGACGGCAGATCTATGTGGGGATGACAAGAGCAAAGAAAGCCCTCTATATTCATTACAACAATCATGCGTTTGATGACTATGCGGAGGATGTTCGGACAGATGAAACCCAGTATCCCGAACCGCCGGAGCTGATATTGCAGCTGACGCACCGTGATGTGTTCCTGGATTATTTTGACAAGCCTGGAATCAAGCAGATGGTTCTGCGGCATAAAAGTGGTGATCGGCTGTATTTGCGTGGAAAGCTGGTATTCGAACAGCCGGATGGAGCACAGACACCGATTGCCGTGCTTTCGAAATCCGCAAAGGAACGTCTGGATCAGCTTCAGCAGAAGGGCTATCGGATCACGGATACACGAATCCGTTTCATTGTTGCCCGTGCGAGGGAGGAGCAGGGGACGGAGAGTGCGGTGGTGTTGTTGGATGTGGGGGTGAGGAGGGAATAAACCTATCATGTCATGAAATCGCCAACATTATGAAAGGAACGCTTATGAACCGCTACAATTTCCATATCACACCATTGTAAGCTGCATTCGTTTTTGTCACCTTTCAAAAAATGTAAGGTAACCATCAAATTCCCTCGCATCTACTCTCTAAGTGTCTAAAAAAGTAAATGCACTCTAAGCAGATCCATAGACTGTTTTGGGCATTCCAATATAGTCCATGAATCGAATTAGAGTCAATCGGACACAGGAGGAATCAGCGTGGAACCGAAAACAACAGCAATCAGAGTGATCAAGCGAGAGATGTGCACGAAGGAATGATCAACACAGATTGAAGCACAGCAAGCGGAATGGCTGTTCGCCAATGGTGCGTCGAGAACAGAATCAAGACTGGTGCGTATTACTATCACCTAGAATTTCCGGTATGTGTTTGGGGATTACAATATGATTCTGGTCACAAGTTTCAACCCTGATGAGCTATCGCTGGTAGTTTACAAGGAGGGGGATTTGTTGCAGGAAATTGTGGCTTAATAATGACTATTGAGATTTTTGGGGTGGGGTGACTGCATGATTATTGAAAGATTCAAAATAGGTCTTGTAGAGTTAACAGAAAAGATGATGGATTTGTATAAAAGTGTTGATTTTTTTGAAGTGATGTGGTATAATTTCACTATATATTCTCACTTTAACATTATTGCAATTATAATTTTAAAGAGGATGTGCCAGTTCGGTGCGAGTAATACAGCAAGGTGAAAGTCCTTGTCCGACAAAGTGTAGTGGGCAGTCGGTACTAAGCCTTGGGGCCGAAGCTGTGAGCTAAGGATTATTTGCGAATCTGGAATTTCTATATTATCGAACCCCATTTGACGAAAGATATATGGAACTGGATATCGAAGCTGGATTGAAGAGCCATATGCGGGAAAACCGCAAGTACGGTTCTGTGAGGGGCATCAGACAAGCCTTTCACTTCAAATAATCTGAAAGGAGTGTCGAGAATGTCTACTCGACTGGTGACATGGCATTAACTCATGTTTCTATGTGGGGAAATAATGGGTGGGAGCATATCACAATACAGGAAGCTGCCAGAATTCATCCAGGCGGAACTGTTTCGGCAAACAGCGGCTTGTTTATGTGCCGACTTTGCAGACAATATGTTTCCCTTACAGATGGTCCTGTGCGTGATCGATATTTCAAGCATAGTCGGGGCGAAGCAAGCAAAAATTGTCCTGAACGTTCGCAAACATTAACTACTGCAGTATCGTTTGAACCTCAAAGTTTCTCACCGCCAATACGATTGATTGTTGATAGCAGATATGAATTTCATTTAGAACTTGGTGTTCTGCCTGCATATAAAATATCCCAAGATACCCAAAGAATTATTATTTTATCAGGGGAAAACATATCGCATCAATATGATATCAACCGTTTGATACCTGAACAGGTTACTTATCTATCGATCGGTTCACAACCTCATGCTCAGTATCGTCTCAAATATCTGAATGCAAACGGTGCACAACAGAGTGCTTTTTTTAATCCTATCAGTGGAATTTATAAAACAGGAACGTTATTTGATAGTGTTACTCGCAAACGACTTCCAGATGGTGCAGATGTCATTGTAGGAAGAACCTATCACATTTTAACAACTCGACGGATCCATGATGGAAGTCAGGAGATCTCCTGTAGACGGATATGCTGCAGAATTGCAACTGGACAGGATTGGTATATTTATGAAGTGAAGGCTAATGAATTCTGTGAAACCGCTGCTCGATTCTTTATGAATTTTGGGCATATGCTGACAGAAAATCCGGTTGAAATCGTTCCATTGTGGCCGACTTACGCAGAAGCACCATATGCGATGCGTTCCCCAGTTAATACTTTGTTTTTTCTTATCAGAGGAGATGATATCGTAGCGAAATCATTTCCTTATCAGTATATTCTTAATTTTCCTGCTGAAACAGGAACAGTAATTTCATTTCAATGCAGTGAACGTCAACAGCTTTTATCCACTGGAAGAACAAGTGTATTGCGATATACATACATCTGGAAAAGTCCTCTGATGGAAAGCAGAGCAGAGCCTGATATATCCGTAACGGATGAGAGGGGCAATATCATCACGAAAGAAAGTAGTGAACCAATACAAGGGAAAAGTATTTGTATTAAAGCTCCGTATGATGGTTTTGTTTATCTGGAAAAGAAAAATAAAGGGAATGCACAGTATCCCCTCACAGCAGGAACACTGCTTGAACTTGATGAGATACAGGACGTAAGCGTCATTATAATATTCCAAGGACTGGATTGTGTTTGGAAGACGGAATTCGTCTCATCATTCATCACGGATTCTATACAGGAAGAAAAGCTGCTAAATCAGCTTACTGCAACAGGTGGGAGACAGATCTCGACCAGTTATATTACGGGCAGAATAATGCAACAGCTGCATCATTACCCCAAAGTACAGAAATGGTTGTCTGCACAGATCCGCAGAGGCATGATTTCAGAGCGTGCCTATAAGATTCTGACAACATTTTTGAAACATTACATCAACAAGGAATGAGAATATGGAAAAGATACTTCAATTATCAAAGGATGAAACGCTGTTTCTATGTGAAATCATAACTGCTGATAATATCAGAAAGCGTTTTCAGAAATATCCCAAGCAGTTCAATCGCATTGTACCAGGTTTCAGGTCAAACAAACTATCCGACAAGAAAACCTTCGAACTTGTATATGATCACATATCAGAACCATTCATACACACGCTCTTGGATAACTTTTCAAAAGCAATGATTAAGGAAATTGATGAAAGTACTGAAATTCATAAACAAAGTGATCCCGAAATAACCAGCGATATGGCTGTTATGAAAGCAGTAGCCAATAGTCCATTTGCTGGAATGCCCGAACTGTATTTTAAACTTTCTGGTGCGGATTATAGCGATCCATATATTGCACTTGCTTGTAGTACAGTGCGTATGATTACAGAGCAAGAATCTTCTAGAACAGAAATGGAAAAAGCACAGCAATTTCGTCAAGAACATGATGCAAACGTGCAGCGGATTGCCGAACTTGAACATGCTTTGCATATTGCTGAACAGTCCGTACAAGATTTACAGTCAGTACATTCACAAGTTTTGCAGGACTTTGAACTTGTTTCTGCAAAGAACGTTTCTTTGCAGGAAGAATTACAAAAACTGCGTAATCCTAGAATCGGAGTGACTTCCAATCTCACAAGAAATCCTGATTATCCGTATATGTCATTATGCAAGGTGTATTATGGTGTTTATGATGGTAAACCATGGTTAGAACGATTAGCCGATATTACAGATCAAGGTGAATTGATTCCGTTTGAGAATGATTCAAGCTTGAGAAATCAATATGAAGGATTAAGCAGTTTGTTTTACAGAGATGGTCCAAAAGAGAATATCGGAGTCTGGGAATGGAATTGGTCTTATAATGATGCCGAAAAAATATATACTGAGACTCACTATCTGGAAAAATATCAACCTACAGAAATTGTTGTATTTTCAGAATGCCAAACAGAGGATGAACTACTGGATGTGCTTAAAACAGGTTTTTCAGACAGCTCTCTTGGAAAAAGCAAACTCTATGCAATTGTAGCACAAGATGGTAGATATATTGGTTACTGCTGCAACAGTAAGAATACAGAACGATTCGGCAATCAAATCCGTTTGAAAAAAGATTTGTTTACAATTGAAAAATACATTATTCCTGCAAATTGCACAGTGAAACTTTGGGGACGCCTTTTTTATCAAAATCTGACATTGGGTGAATGCAGTGAGTTGGTGAGACTTTTTGATGCACACAAGGCGGCACGGGACATCTTGGTAAGTAGATTGACATGGTCTGTTTTTAAAACAAAAGGCTTCCAGAAATCTCAATGGCAAAAATGTAAAGGGTTTTTAGAGGAAATGCCAACACAGGAACTGTATGCTGAAATTGCAGAAACCTGTCAGTGCACTGAAGAAGAAGCCGTACATTATGTAGAGGAGATCATGAGCAATGCAGATCTTTATTTTTCAGATACAACACTTGAAAGTGACCTGCTTGCAAGTGTGATTGCATCTCATCCTGATTTGATGCACCAGTGCCAGCTGCAGATCGAGGAAGAATGGAAACAGCAACATGAAGAAATGATAAAATCTGCTGCATATGATTTGTGTAAACTCAAAGAACAAATTTCATCAAGTACTGAAAAACAAAAACAGATTCAGGATGAATATTTGGATACTGAAAAGAAATTGACTTCGTTTAGAGAAGAGATCGCACAGAAGGAAGCTTTGGCAAAGTCAGTCGAAGAAAAGGTTGCAAGCCGTATTGCTGCTGCAAGACAAGACGCTTCCGATTTGCTTTGTGATATGGCATTCATACCATCAGTATCTGTCGGTGTTTCTGAAAACCATTCTGTTCTAGTTTCCGGAAAAGTGCTGGATCCGGAAGATCTGGAAATGAATTTGACAGCGAATGATGTGATCGTGACACTTTCTTATGAATTGCAGGAGGCTGGTGTGGCATCGGAATATGCGAATTCGTTCGCAGGGTTCTTGTATGCAGCTTATCTGAATCATGTTCCGATTATTTTAGCAGGTCCGAATGGTCAAAGTATTGCAGATGCTCTGTCAGCTTCATTGTTCGGCAAATTAGCGGCTCGCATGAATTGTGCAGGCACTTGCCCAAATGATTTACTGGAACAGTTAGATAACTGTAATGATTCTGTAGTAACATTTTCCAATGCATTTCGTCACGATTGGCTTACCTCAATTGCAGAACAGCTTGATAAAATGAGATGTTACCCTATTTTAATTCACCCTTTTGCAGATGATCTGTGTCTGGAATCACAGGGTTTATATCACTATTGTCTGCCCGTGCTTACGGAACTACTTGTTGATAAAAAGCCAACCGGGAAATTTGTAGGAGGATATTTCAGCGAATCATTTGTGCCATACAAGTCCGGGGATTCTAAATCTGTACAGTATCATGCAATAAAGACACTTCAGTTGGGAATGCTTGCAAAAAATAGATTACAACGTATATTGACAGACATGCATTGTCTTCTTGAAAACGAAAGCAACGATGATGATTATTTATATGGAATTGTTCCGTATGCCTATATGACTGGAAAGATGGAACTGCTCGTTGACATCATCACGCAAACAACACAGACGGAGCAGCACCCCTCTGCAGATACAAAAGTACAGATCAGGAATTTAGCAGGAGTTTTATAATGAAAAAATACGGCGGATTATTGCAAAGAATTGCATCAGAACTTCGGATTAATAAAGGAACGGCAGAGCCAGAAGAAAAATGGAAGAGTCGTATCATCTACAGTGCAATCGGACAATTGGCATATGCTTCTCTCTGGGACAAACCGGAGGAAGGAGATGTTGTATCCATCACACACTTCAAACGGAGAATTGAAAAAATGGCTGTAAATTATGGTCAATTGTATCCGGAAATTGCTCTGCATCTGGATTTGAATCCGGATATCTTGGCCGATATGATCTACAAAGTCTATCTAAACAACGGTTATTTATACCATCAAAACTATTATATCAGTCCGCCGATAATGCGGGTTTCTGCATTAAATGACCATATCCACCTTGTTAGGGGCACCCCATTGGGAAAGCCAGTGTTTTCAAGCGGGTTAGGAATGTATCAGAAAGTTTTGGACAATGACAATATACCATCAAAAGATATCCGAGAAATGTTCGGATTGACAATTGGAAAAGTAGAAGATGTATGGAATTTTTGTATTGCCAATGCAGCTTGGAAAGAGATGTCAATACCAGAATCAGCGGAATACTTAAAAATACATCCGCCTTTCAGATCAGGTTACTGGACACATAAAGCTGTTGCTGATGGGGCAATCTCCATTATGAGAATCATGCGTGAAGGTATATCTTTGTATTATCTTTATCGTATGGAGAACGGACGGCTGTATGTACAGCAGTTGCCGGAATGGTACGGCGGGAATGGTGCATATCGCATCCTTTCCAATGGCTGTCTTGCTGTACATGCACAACTGCCGCCGGCGATATTCCGTATGGATGGAGAGATCGTGCATGTATCACTGCAATATCTTTATCCGCCAAAGGAACTGGATTTCTTTTGTTTATACAGTTGGCCTGAAAACGGAATGGCTCTCCCGAGCCAGTTCAACAGAATCTTTGATAAGGAAATTTTCATAGGTATCAAACAGATCTTTGAACAGATCGGATATCAATTTAAAGAGGAATTTTAGTATGGGAAATGGAGCAAATTTTGTCCACAAGCAATTGCGGTCAGAACTGAAAGATTACATTATTTCACAGTATTTTGGAAAATCGCTGTTGCTGCGATGTGCCGTGGAAGACGAACTGGATAAGGAGGAAGTGCTTTATCAGAAACCATATATCGAGTCATCACCTGCATATCGGACTCTGATAGATGGAATACGTTCATCCAATCTTCCAAATTGGCTGAAAGAGTTTCTGATGGGATTGTCTGATGATGGGTTGGGTATATTTCCAAATCCATTTGTACATCAGGTGCAGGCATTGGAAACAGCATTTTCAGGAAAAGATCTTTTTGTATCTACAGGTACCGGTTCAGGTAAAACAGAATGTTTTATGTGGCCACTGATTTCAAAGCTTGCATCTGAGGCCAGAAACACCCCACAGAGCTGGCAGCAGCGAGGTGTAAGAACGATTATCATGTATCCGATGAATGCACTGGTCTCGGATCAGGTTGGCAGATTACGAAGGCTCATTGGTGATCCGCAAGGAAAGTTCTTGCATAGATTCCGCTCCCTTTGTGGGTCACAGGTGCGAGCACCACAGTTTGGTATGTATACCGGAAGAACACCTTATCCGGGACCAGAATCAGATATTAACAAAGATCATAAACTTGAACGCACGCTTGCAAGAATGACGTTCCCCAAAACACCTTCAGAAGAAGTATATTTTAAAAAACTTCTGAAAGATGGAAAGATACCGGCAAAGACAGATATGGGGGCATTTCTAAAGCGTCTGCATTGCGGCGATCATATTCCCAATACTGATGACGCAGAACTGATCACAAGATTTGAAATGCAGCAATTCTGTCCGGATATTCTGATCACAAACTATTCCATGCTCGAATATATGCTACTCAGACCTATAGAACGAAAAATCTGGGATGATACCAGAAAATGGCTTGAGCAAGACAGAAATAATCGACTTTTGTTTATTATTGATGAAGCACATATGTATCGTGGTGCATCTGGTGGAGAGGTTGCACTGCTGATACGAAGACTGTTTCACAAATTGGGCATTTCTCGTGATAAAGTACAGTTTATTCTGACTACCGCAAGTATGCCGGATGGAACGGAGCAGGAACGGGAATCTGTTATGCAGTTTGCAAGAGATCTGACTGCCGCAGATCATCATACTGAATTCCGCCGTTTAAACGGTGAACGTGAAATTGTAGATACAAATGGAAAGTACGATATTCCTATCGAAACATTCCTCTCATTTCAGCCATCGGTATTTGAGGAGCAAGATGAGGAACGTTTGAAGTCATTGAATCAATTTTGGCAGTCTGCTGAAGATAAAAGTAGTGCTTTTTCATCGGAAGAGAAGGCATTTTATTGGATGTATGATCATTTGCTTTCGTATCGTCCTTTTTGTGAGATGGTGCAGAATTGTCGTGGGACAGCGGTTTCATTACAGGAACTTGCAGAGATTGTATTCCCAGGCGAAGAAACCGAGCGGAGTCTTCATGCGATTAGTGTGATGCTTGCAATTGCTCCGCTCGCACGAAACGACAAGGGAGCAGTATTATTTCCAGCACGTATGCACATGCTTTTTAAAGGCATTAAGGGTGTATATGCCTGTACAAATCCGAAGTGTTCTCGTTCCCATTCAGAACAAACGCTGACATTGGGCGAGATCTTTCTGACAGATGGTATTCTGACCTGTCCGCATTGTCAGGCTATGGTATATGAATTGTACAATGACCGCCGCTGTGGTTCTCTGTTTTTCAAGGGATATGTGCTCGAAGATGATCTGAATTCCATCGGTTCAAAAGGAATGGCATATTTATGGCGATATTCTGGCTTGGTGATGGATAACAAGATGAAGGAGATCCATCTGTACATTTCACCGGAAGATTATTCGCTTCCCATGCGGCATAGTCAGAAGCCGATCAGACCCTGCTATCTGGATATATACAGCGGTTTTTTGCACTTTAAAGACGATTCTTTGAACGGTAAGGAAGGCATACGAAAATTATATTATTGTGATTATTCTGCAAAAGGATGGCCCGCAGTTGTTACGTTTCCAACCTGTCCGCATTGTCTGCATCAGCTTTCACATATGGAGCTGACATCGTTCAGTACCCGTGGAAACTTATCATTTTTCAATCTGATCAAAACGCAGTTCCAGGTCCAGCCGCCTGTCCCCGGAAAAGATGCTGAACGCTTGCCGAATGAAGGGCGTAAAGTTCTTTTGTTTTCAGACAGTCGTCAAAGAGCCGCAAAACTGGCGAGAGATATGTCGGATGCATCAGATGTTACCGCTGCACGGCAATTGTTTGCATTGGCTGTTTTGCATATGGAAGAAATGACAATTGAGCAATCTATGGATGCTTTTTATGATTTCTTCTGTCTTGCAGCTGCACAAAAAAACATTTACTTGTTTCATGGCTCCCTTGTGTAAAGGGAGCTGGCTGCGAAGCAGTCTGAAGGATTGTTTTTATTATA
>CALGTT010000313.1 GCA_937901485.1 uncultured Ruminococcus sp. | reverse complement strand
GGTGGGGGCAGGCTTTGGGGTGCTAACCCCAGAAAAAGACTTTTTCTACAAGCTGTAATGTCCGCCGAAAGGCGGACATTTTGCATAACCTATTTCAAATACTCCTCGATATGATACCGCGGTCTGCGCTTCGTTTCCAGATAAATCTTCCCGATGTATTCCCCCACAATGCCGATGCCCAGCAGCTGCAGACCGCCGATGCCCCACACGGACACCGCAAGAAATGTCCAGCCGACCACCGTATAGCCCAGAAAATGCCGGATCAGTACATAGAGCAGCATTCCAAGCGTCACAAGGAAGATGAAAAAGCCCAGAAATGTGATCATCCGGATGGGCTTGATGGAAAGCGAGGTGATGCCCTCAAAGGCAAACGCCAGCATCTTGCGCAGGGGGTATTTTGATTCGCCCTGCATCCGCGGTGCGCGTGAATAGCTGACCTCCCCCATGCGGAAGCCCAGCATCGGCACCATGCCGCGCAGGAACACATTCACTTCCTCATACTCCGAAAGCTCCGCCAGCGCACGCCGGCTCATCAGCCGGTAGTCCGCATGGTTATAGACCAGCTCCACGCCCATTGCACGCATCAGCTTGTAGTAGCCCTGCGCCGTGCCGCGCTTGAATGCCGTGTCCGTTGTCCTGTCCTTGCGCACACCATAGACAATTTCACAGCCGTCACGATACTGCGCTACCATTTCGTCAATCGCGTTAATATCGTCCTGCAAATCCGCATCCAGTGAAATCACCGCGTCACATTCCTCACGGATCGTCATCAGCCCTGCAAGCAGTGCGCGCTGATGACCGCAGTTGCGCGTGAGCTTGATGCCGCGAAAAATCGGGTTTTCTTCGTGCAGCTCCGAAATGACGCGCCATGTGCCGTCCTTTGAACCATCGTCAATGAACACGATCCGGCTCTCCGGTGCAATGCTGCCCTGTTCCATGAGCTGCGTAAGCTTTTCATGCAGCTTGACTGCCGTGATCGGCAGTGCCTCCTCCTCATGGTAGCAGGGCACTGCCAGATACAGCACAGGACATTCCGTCCGCATCATTCCCA
>CALGTT010000312.1 GCA_937901485.1 uncultured Ruminococcus sp. | reverse complement strand
CGCTCTTTTGCGAGTGCAGGTGCGATGCCGTTGCCGGCAAAGGAAAGCACATGGTCATAGGCATCTGCCGCACTTTCTGCGGTAGCGGCAGTGGAAACATTTTCGCCGCTGACAACTGTCTGGAACGGTGCATTGCTTCTGACAGAATCGACCGTGATGCCCAGTCCGTCCTTGACCTTGACACCGCCGTTCCAGTTGTCGGAGGTCACGGGATCATAGATGGTATTGTCCTTGTTGAGCATCCGGTTGCCGGTCATGTAGATCGAGAAATTTTCCGGCTTCGTGCTGCTGTCCACATTGATATAATACCTTGCACCCGTCGTGCCGTTGCCCATTTTCAGCGTATTGTTGACATAATTCACATGTCCGGTCGTGCCGTAAGCCGTCTGGTATGCCCAGTTGTAGATGACATTGTTTGTAAAGTCCGCAGTGGATGTGCCCACGACCTTGCCGCGGAAGTTACGGGAAACATTGTGCACGATGAGGTTATGGTCAAAGGTGCAGAAGCCCTTGCCCATCATGATGCCGAAGCCGTGGATGCCCTTGCTGTGACCGCCCCACGAATCGGCAGGGCCGATGACGGAATACTGCACGGTGTAGTATTCGTTGTTGGAATACAGTGCCCACTGTTCGTCCGTTGTCCAGCCCATGGAGCAGTGGTCGATGATGGAATTCGAACCCTTCGCACCGCCCCAAGCGTCATTGCCGGAGGAGGTGGCAGCATAGGGACCGGGACGGGAGCTGATGTAGCGGCAGATGATATTGTCGCCGCCCATGCCGAGCTTGTAATTTTTCAGGGTAATGCCCGAACCGCCGGGGGCAGTTTGTCCGGCAATGGTGATGTTGCTCTGGCAGACAACATTGCTTTTCAGCTCGATCGTGCCGCTGACATCGAACACGACGATGCGGTTGGATTTGCTGACCGCATCGCGGAACGAGCCTGCGCCGCTGTCATTGAGATTGGTGACATGGTAGACCTCGCCGCCGCGTCCGCCGGTTGCGTATTTGCCGCCGCCGGCTGCACCGGGGAATGCCGGCACTGCGGATGCTGCCGAAACCGTCATAGCCTCTTTGGTTTCCGGCAGCAGTGCTGCGGCGGAACATGCCGTGAAGACGGCAGTCAGCAGTGCAAGTGTGCGTTTCAGTTGTTGTAACATAGCTGTTCACTCCTTATCAGATCCGGATCAATACGATACTTTTTTATATCATATCACAATTTGGGACGTAATACAATGGCAATTGTGCGCAGTTTTATTGCATTTTCTGCTTTTCAAAGAAATGCAGGAGCTTTCACTCCTGCCAGTCTGTCGAAAAACCTAAAATCAAACGCGGAGCGATAGCTCCGCAAAAGGGGTTCGGGG
>CALGTT010000311.1 GCA_937901485.1 uncultured Ruminococcus sp. | reverse complement strand
GATGCGTTGTTAGGCTTAGTGTCAACACGACCTAATGAAAGGCAGTCATCATGGAAATCAAAACAAACGTCATGCGGATATTGGATCAGAAGAAAGTCCCCTACCGGAGCCACTGCTATGCGGAAACGGCGGCGGTCAGCGGCATAGAGGTCGCACAGGTGCTGGGGCAGGATCCGGCGCAGGTGTTCAAAACGCTGGTCACGGTAAGCGCGTCGGGGACACACTATGTCTTCGTCATTCCCGTGGGGGCGGAGCTGGATCTGAAAAGGGCTGCAAAAGCCGTGGGCGAAAAGAGCGTGAAGATGCTGCCGCAGAAGGAACTGCTGCCGCTGACGGGCTATGTGCACGGCGGATGCTCCCCTATCGGCATGAAAAAAGCATTCCGCACGGTCATAGATGCCAGTGCGGAATTGCAGGAAACCATCATTTTCAGTGCCGGAAAGATCGGCTATCAGGTCGAGCTGACGCTTTCGGAGCTTGGGAAGGTGCTGCGGTTTTCAACGGCAGAGATCACGGTGGAATAATGGGATGCCCCGCCTGACGGCGGGGCTTTTCTTATGCGCTGACAAGTGCCTTTCCCAGTGCTCTGCACTGCTCCAGACCGTCCTCGTCGGGCATTTCGTTGAGCATCAGTCCGGCATCACCTACAAGCGCAATGCCCTGTGCCCTGACGCGCTCCTCCCAATTGCGCATCCACTCGCCGTCGCCCCAGCCATAAGAGCCAAAGATCGCCACATTCTTCCCTGCCAGCTTCGATTCAATGGCGGTGAAGAACGGCTCGAACTCGTCCTCCTCCAGCACCTCCGCACCCATCGCAGGGCAGCCGAACGCAAGTGCGTCATAGTCCTCCGCACTGCCGGTGAAGTCGGAAACCGTATACAGCTCCGCACCTGCGCCCTCTGCCACTGCCTTTGCCATCGCTTCCGTGTTGCCTGTCGCACTCCAATAGATCACTGCTGCTTTCATAAAACTACCTCCGTCATGAAATTTTGAGAGCCTGATAGAGATCCGCGCCCTCATTTAATTTATTGCACAGAAATTTTCTGCACTTTTCGTAATTTGCAAACGTCCGCCTTGCATTTTCCGGACATCCGTACACCTTCCAACAGCCGCAGAGCTTGTAATTCTCGCCGCCGTTTTCAATGAAGCCCACGACATCCTCCAGCGGATAGCCGAGGAAAATGCCGATTTCATGCGGAAATCCGTCACTCCCCCGCATCCTCTCCGCCAGATGGTCAAGACATGCCTCCACATCCTGCACCGCCGGATAGCCGCAAGCCTCCAGCATACGCCGCACCCTTTCCTCCGCAAGTCGGGCGGAAAGCAGACGCTGGCTGTACACCAGCAGAAGCATCCGGTTTCTGCATTCACAGAGCACGCGGCTTTGCAGTCCCTTCCCTGCCGCGCGGCTGTTGAAATCCGCGGACTGTCCGTTCACATCAAATTCACTGCGGCTGAGGGAAACAAGGCTCGCGCATTTGATCCCCAGAAGCGTCGGGGCCGTGTGTCTGGCAAGGGCTTTTCCAAAATTTTCAGAACCTCTCCGATCCATAAGCTTTCCTCCCTTGGCTGAAATTGGTTAGCTATAACTAACTATCGGCGTAAAAAGAATGCGCAGATATGCGCGTGATATGCATGGAAATTTTCATCCGCCGCAGTACTGCGAAAGCACCTGTCTGAGTGCGCTGACGCTGGCACTGTGAATCCGTGCTACGGGAATGTCGTGCTTTGCAGACCTGCGGTTGACGCTCCCGACCATTTTATGGGAACAGGTACTTGTAAAAACGATCATCAGATCGGGCGTTCCGAGTTTATTTTCAAAATCGGACGGCATCTGCGTGAACACCTTCGCCTTACAATTGAATGATTTGCAAATATCCTGATATCGTGTTGCCATGCGGTCATTGCCGCCGATCACTACAACGCTCATTTTCTCTCTCCTTTCAGTTAGCGTTTGCTAACTGAATATAGTATACCATAAACCGCCGGATTTGTCAAGGGGTGGCAGAAAAATTTTTTGGTATGCAGGATTTTCGCAGGAATCTTTCAATAACACTTGCTTTTTTTCGGAATTTCGATTATAATATGTATATGTGTACTTGCGTGAGGAGCAGTACAATTCAAAAAACGAAAGGAATCATACACAATGAGAAAAACAATTTCCATGATGGCAGCTGCCGCAATGCTTGCCGTTTCCATGACTGCCTGCGCCTCTGCACCGGCAAACACCGTGCACAGCGCGGATGATCTTGTGAACAAGACCATTGGCTGTCAGCTTGGCACGACCGGCTACATTTTTGCCGGCGAGGTAGAGGGCGCAACCGTCGAGCCTTACAATAAGGGAGCGGACGCTGTGCAGGCACTCAAACAGGGCAAGGTGGATGCAGTTATCATTGACAGCGAACCGGCAAAGGTATTTGTGGAGAAGAACAACACGCTCCAGATCCTTCCCGATCCCTTTGTGGAGGAAGAATACGCCATTGCCTACAAGAAGGGCAACGATGAGCTGGGCAACAAGATCAATGACGCGCTGACACAGCTCAAAGAGGACGGCACGCTTGACGAGATCACCACGCACTGGATCGGTGATGAGGCTGACTTCGTGTCCTACACACCCGCAGATGTTGCGCGCGGCAACGGCACACTGGTAATGGCGACCAACGCGGAATTCCCGCCCTATGAGAGCATGGAGGGCGACAAGATCGTAGGCATTGATGTGGATATGATGCAGGCGGTCTGCGACGTTCTGGGCATGGAGCTGAAGATCGAGAACATGGAGTTCGGCTCGATCATCGCCGCTGTGGATTCCGGCAAGGCAGACGTGGGCGTAGCAGGTCTGTCCGTAACCCCCGCCCGTGAGGAGAATGTTTCCTTCACACAGGGCTACGCGGTTTCCACACAGGTTAT
>CALGTT010000310.1 GCA_937901485.1 uncultured Ruminococcus sp. | reverse complement strand
CGCATCATTCGCATTGCCTGCCAGCAGTCCCATGAGCAGCTCATCCGCCGTGATGCTGTCGCCGGCTTCCAGCCAGATGACCGCCCCCTTGATGCCCGTCACGGCATCCCCTGCGGTGATGACGGTTTCCGCGGAAAGCTCGCCGCGTTCCATCGCCTGCGCCGCAAGGTATGCCGTCATGAGCTTGGCAAGCGTGCCCACGGGGAGCACCTCGTCCGCGTTGTCCTCGGAAAGCACCATCCCCGTCCGCGCTTCGATCAGCAGCGCGGCAGCTGCCCCCTCCTGCGCGTGTGCGGGAATCATGTGCATCAGAGGAAGCAGCAGAAGACCGAGCAGTATTGCAAATCGTTTCATATCCCACCTCCTGCAATACCATATGCCGCCCGCACGGACGGCAGAACAGAAGAACGAACAAAAATATTCGGCATATTCAACAATGTAAAAAGAGAGAAATTGTTCTATTTTCACAAGATTACAAAGATGCACCATCAGACACTTGCAAATTCTGCGATTTTATTGTATGATATAATAAATAAACTATCTTTGGTGGAGGCGTTTGCTATGGCATTGAAACTGAATCAAAAGTATCTGAAGGATTTCGTTGGTGAGCATGAACTGGCAGGCATCAGGGAGCAGGTAATGACTGCTGCAAAGACACTGCACGACAAGACCGGTCTGGGCAGTGATTTTCTGGGCTGGCTGGATCTGCCCACCAATTATGATAAGGAGGAATTTGCACGCATTAAGGCAGCTGCAAAGAAGATCCAGGGGCATTCCGATATCCTGATCGTGATCGGCATCGGCGGTTCTTATCTGGGCGCAAGAGCTGCGATCGAGCTGCTCAAATCCCCGTTCTACAACAGCATGAAGAAGGATACTCCCGACATCTACTATGTCGGCAACAATATCAACCCGACCTACCTCAACGAGGTGCTGTCCATCTGCGAGGGCAAGGATATTTCCGTGAATGTCATTTCCAAGTCCGGTACGACCACGGAGCCGGCTCTGGCTTTCCGCGTATTCAAGAAGCTGCTTGAGGATAAGTACGGTAAGGAAGGCGCAAAGGAGCGCATCTTCGCAACCACCGACAAGGCAAAGGGCACACTCAAGGAGCTGTCCGATACCGAGGGCTACGAGACTTTTGTAGTTCCGGATGATGTCGGCGGACGCTTCTCCGTTCTGACCGCTGTAGGTCTGCTCCCGATCGCAGCAGCGGGCTGTGATATCGACAAGCTGATGGAGGGTGCTGCAAAGGCACAGAAGGCATATGAGGCTGATTTCGAGGAGAATGACTGCTACCAGTATGCTGCACTGAGAAACATCCTCTACAGAAAGGGCAAGTCCACAGAGCTGCTCGTTTCCTACGATCCGAGCTTCACTATGATGTCCGAGTGGTACAAGCAGCTGTTCGGCGAGAGCGAGGGCAAGGACAACAAGGGTATCTTCCCGGCATCCGTTGTATTCTCCACCGACCTGCACTCCATGGGACAGTACATTCAGGAGGGCACACGCCTGATGTTTGAGACTGTTGTGGACATCAAGACTCCCAAGCAGGACTTCTATCTGGAGGACGATGCAGAGAATCTGGACGGTCTGAACTTCCTGACAGGTCAGAACATGTCCGTTGTCAACCGCAAGGCTCTGGAGGGCACAGTGCTCGCACACACAGAGGGCGGCGTTCCGAACATCATCATTGAGATGGATGACACCACCGAGGAGAGCCTCGGCTGGCTGATCTACTTCTTCGAGAAGGCATGTGCAGTTTCCGGCTATGTTCTGGGCGTAAATCCCTTCAACCAGCCCGGTGTAGAGAGCTACAAGGCAAACATGTTCGCACTGCTCGGCAAGCCCGGCTATGAGGGCGCGAAGGCTGCTCTGGAAGCAAAGCTCAACGGCTAATATTCGCAGAACTTATCCTAATTATTATGCTATCCTCTGCCGGATGCGTTCCGGCAGTGTTATAGAAACATTGCAACAATGTGCCGCAAGGCATTGAAAGGAGTTTTACTTATGATTCAACTGATTACCGGAAGAAAGGGCACTGGCAAGACCAAGATCCTCATCGACAAGATCAACACAGCAGTTGCAGAGACCAACGGCTGCCTCGTATGCGTGGAAAAGGGCGAAACACTGCGCCGTTCCATCAGCTACAAGGTTCGCTGGGTAGGCGTTGAGCAGTTCGATATCGCAGGCTATGACAATTTCTACGGCTTCATCGCCGGTATGCTCGCAGGCAACTACGACATCAAGGAGATCTTCATCGACGGTATCCTGAAGATCGGCGGTGCTGATTTTGACGCTCTGGGCGTAATGCTCGACAAGCTGGCAAAGCTCACAGGCAACGATACTCTGGTGACTTTCACCGTATCTGCAAACAATGATGAGCTGCCGGAGTCTGTGACAAAGTATCTGTAAGCTGTCACATCTCTTAGAAATATCCGAAACCGGCGGCTTTTCGCTGCCGGATTTCGTGTAATTTTCTGATTTTTTGTAAAAGGGCTTGACAAATTTGCGGTCTTTCGCTATAATATAATTTGTGATGCTCTGAGAATGAGGAATATGTTATGCTGATGAAGATCAAAAATGTGCTGAACATTCCCGGCACTTCCGCGGAAGCGAAGTTTGTCATTGACGGGGAACGTTTGGAACAGGTGCACGGCTATGAATTTTCCACACCGGTAACGGTGGAGGGAAAAGTTGAGAACCGTGCCGGTGTAGTCACATTAACGATGCATATTGCTTTTTCCCTGCTTGTCACATGTGACCGCTGCTTGAAGGAAACAGTACAGGCTTTCTCGTATGACACAGAACACACGGTCGTCCGTGAGCTGCAGTCGGAGGATGAGGAAGAAAACTATGTTGTTGCGAAAGCAGAGAGCATTGATGCAGCAGAAATTGCAATTTCTGATTTGCTGTTAGAGCTGCCGTCCAAGCTGCTGTGCAGGGAGGATTGCAAGGGACTTTGCCCGAAATGCGGCTGTGACAGAAATGAGACGGATTGTGATTGTATGAGTGAATAACCGATGTGAATCGGCTGTAAGGAGGTGCCAAAATGGCTGTACCGAAGAGAAAAACGTCCAAGGCTAGAAAGAACAAGAGACGCAGTGCTGTTTGGAAGCTGGATGCTCCGGCAATGAGCAAATGCGACCACTGCGGCGAGCTGAAGGCTCCGCACAAGGTTTGCAAGAACTGCGGTTTCTACAAGGGTGTAGAAGTTCTGAAGATGGATGCTGAATAAGTATCGACATAAGGCGGACGGAGAGAGGGCGAGGACTTCTCTCCGTTTTTATGTGGGCAAGCCCTTCTGCAGTGCGTCCCCCATTTTGACAAGGGGGTATGGGGGAAAGCACTGCCCTTGCCATGGAGCGACCGAGCCAGTGAGGGAGCGGAGGGGCAAGCCTCACCGCAGTGCGTCCCCCATTTTAAATCAGGAGGTGGGTATATGGTAACGATCACCGGTGTGATCCACGGATCACCGGCGGACAGAGCAGGCATTGCGAACGGAGATGTTCTGGTCAGCATGAACGGACATGCGGTGCGCGATGTGCTCGATTATATGTTCTATGCAGCAGAAACGCAGGTGCAGCTTGTGTATGAGAGAAGCGGCGAACGCCGGGAATGCACGATCTGCAAGGATGAATATGATGACCTCGGTCTGGAGTTTGAAAGCTACCTGATGGATCAGAAAATGCGCTGCCGTAATCAATGCGTGTTCTGTTTTATCGACCAGATGCCCCCCGGAATGCGCGAAACGCTCTATTTCAAGGATGATGACGCGCGGCTGTCCTTTTTGCAGGGCAATTATGTCACGCTCACAAATATGACGCAGGAGGATATCGACCGCATCATCCGCATGAAGCTCAATATCAACGTTTCCGTGCATACCACCAACCCCGAGCTGCGGTGCAGAATGATGCACAACCGCTTTGCAGGCGAAACGCTTGACTACCTCTGGCAGATGGCACGGGCTGGTATCCAGCTCAACTGCCAGATCGTCCTCTGCCCGACACTCAATGACGGCGAGGAGCTGCGGCGCACACTGACGGATTTCGGCAGGATGATGCCCCATATCCAGAGCGTTGCCGTCGTGCCCGTGGGACTTTCCAAATACCGCGAGGGGCTGTACCCCTTAGTCCCCTTCACTGCGGAAACCGCGGCACAGGCACTTGACCTGATCGCGGAGTTTCAGGCGGAATTCCTCGAAAAATTCGGCACACGCACGGTGTACCCCTCGGATGAATTCTTTCTGCTTGCCAAGCGCGCACTGCCGGACGGCGAGTATTATGAGGGCTATCCCCAGTATGAAAACGGTGTGGGTATGCTTCGTTCCCTTGCCGATGAATTTGAAGCCGCGCTGGAGGACGCACAGCCGGAAACCCTGCCGCGCCGCGTGACCATCGCCACGGGCTATGCGCCCCATGCGTTCCTCTCCGCGCTTACCAAAAAAGCGGAGGAGAAATGGGAGGGGCTGACCTGCACGGTCATTCCCATCCGCAATGATTTCTTCGGGGAAAGCATCACCGTCACGGGACTCATCACCGGACAGGATCTGATCGCACAGCTCAAAGGGCGCGATCTCGGCGACGAGCTTCTGCTCTCGTCAAGCATGATCCGCCGTGACAGCGATGTGTTTCTGGATGATGTGACCATTGGCGAGGTGGAGGAAGCACTACAGACAAAAATCCGCCTGACCGCCAATGACGGCTACGAATTGCTGGATGCAATTCTTGGTATCGTCTATTAAGTTAAAGTGAAGTTTTGTGTAAGTGACGGAATGCTGTTCCCATACTCTTGCCAAGAATGTAATTCTTGCAATCTTAACGTTTTGCTATTGTCCCCATAGGGGGCAATGGCAAAACGATTGGGGATTCCAAAGGGATGACATTCCTTTGGCAGGGGGTGTGGGGGACAGCGTCCCCCACATACACAAGACCTCACTCTCACATAAAAGGAGGAGAACAATATGGCACTTCCAGTAGTTGCAGTTGTGGGCAGACCGAATGTTGGCAAATCCACACTGTTCAATAAGCTGATCGGACAGCGTTTGTCCATCGTGGAGGATACTCCCGGTGTGACGCGCGACCGCATCTATTCCAAATGCGAATGGCGCGGCAGAAAGTTCATGCTGGTCGATACCGGCGGTATTGAGCCGAAAGAGGATGACAGAATGCTCACCCTCATGCGCCAGCAGGCAGAGCTTGCGATCGACCATGCGGATGTCATCATCTTTGTGACCGATGTCAGAAGCGGCGTGACGGCAAATGATTATGCCGTTGCGGATATGCTCATGAAAAGCGGCAAGCCCATCGTGCTCTGCGTGAATAAATGCGATAATCTGGGCGAAACGCCGATGGAGGTCTATGAATTCTATAACCTCGGTCTTGGCGATCCGTTCCCCGTTTCTTCCGTGCATGGTCACGGTTCGGGCGATATGCTCGATGAAGTGCTCAGGTACTTCCCCGAAAACGATGCGGACGAGTACGGCGAGGAGGATATCCGCGTGGCTGTCATCGGCAAGCCGAACGCCGGCAAATCCTCCCTCATCAACCGCATTGCCGGCGAGGAGCGCGTGATCGTGTCCGATATCGCAGGTACAACGCGTGATGCGACGGATACCATCATCGAGCGCGAGGAGGGCAGATTCGTCTTTATCGACACTGCCGGTATCCGCAAGAAGTCCAAGATCACCGAGAAGATCGAACACTACAGCGTACTGCGTGCCTATATGGCAGTGGATCGCGCGGATGTGTGCGTCATCATGATCGACGCAGTGACGGGCTTTACTGAGCAGGATTCCAAGGTAGCAGGCTATGCCCATGAACAGGGCAAGGCGTGCATCGTGGCGGTGAACAAGTGGGATGCCATCGAAAAGAATGACAAAACCATGCAGGAATACCGTACAAAGCTGGAGCAGGATTTCAGCTTCATGTCCTATGTGCCGTTCATTTTCATTTCGGCAAAAACAGGTCAGCGCGTGGAAAAGCTGTTCGAGATGATCAAGTTCGTTGCCGACCAGAACAGTATGCGCATCAGCACAGGTATGCTCAATGATGTGCTTGCCTATGCGACCGCAAGAGTCCAGCCCCCGTCCGATAAGGGCAGACGCTTGAAGATCTACTACATGACACAGGCTTCTACTAAGCCCCCGACGTTCGTCATGTTCGTCAACCGTGCAGATCTCTTCCACTTCTCCTATCAGAGATATATCGAGAACCAGATCCGCACCACCTTCGGACTGGAGGGCACGCCCGTGCGCTTCATCATCCGTGAGAGAAACCGCAATGACGCGTAACGGAGGGCTTGCATGATAGGGAAACTGATTTTAAGTATTGTGACCGCTGCCGTGATCGGCTATCTGATGGGCAGCATCAATTCCGCAATTACCGTTGTTCGCCTGCTGAAACACGAGGATGTGCGCAAATTCGGCAGCGGCAACGCCGGTCTGACCAATACGCTCCGGTGTTTCGGCAAGGGCTGTGCTCTGCTGACGCTCATCGGCGACCTCGGCAAGGGCGTGATCGCTGTGCTCCTGAGCCGCGACCTGATCGCACAGTCGATCATGGGCAGTGAGTACGATGTCTATTTCATCGGCTATGTTGCCGGCATGACTGCCATTCTCGGACATGTCTTTCCGCTGTACTACGGCTTCAAGGGCGGCAAGGGCGTGCTCGTGGGCGTGTCCATCTTCCTCGTACTCGACTGGAGAGTGTTCTGCATCCTCATCGGCATTTTTGCCCTGATCCTCATCCTCTCAAAGTACGTCAGCCTTTCATCCATCATTGCAACGGCATGTGCGCCGTTTGTGACGGTGATCTCCCAGTATATCCGCTGGGACGGCTACGATACATGGCGGCTCGTCCTGCATTTCCTGCTGACCGCGGTCATGGCGGCAACCATCATTTGGATGCACCGCAGCAATATCGAACGCCTGAGAAACGGCACGGAAAACCGATTCGGCAGCAAAAAACCGAAGGCATCCTAAGGAGTTGCCCTGCAATGTGCAGGGCAATTTTCATAGCTGTACCGTTTTTTGCATATCATCTTTGTAATGAATCCGCCGATGACGGCACTAACTGTAAAAGAACATTCTTCAAGCACAACTCTGACAAATGAAAGGAGCATCATCATGGCAGAAATTACGATTCTTGGTTCGGGCGGTTTTGGTCTTGCACTTGCGATCATGTGCCATACCATGGGACATAAGGTAACAGTCTGGTCAAAGTTTCAGGCGGAGATCGACGAGATCCGCGCAACGGGGGAGCTTTCCGGCAAGCTCCCGAATGTGAAGATCCCGCAGGAGATCATGCTGACCACGGATATTACAGCCGTCAGCGGAAAGGATGTTGTGCTGGTGGGCATTCCCTCGCAGTTCGTCCGCAGCGTGGCAAAGGAAGCTGCGCCCCATATGAAGCCGGAAACGGTCGTTGTCAATACCTCCAAGGGACTGGAGGCTGGCAGCTTCAAGCGCATGAGCGAGGTGCTCACTGAGGAATTCCCCGACAATCCCATCGTTGTCCTGACAGGCCCGTCCCACGCTGAGGAGCTGGCACTGGGCATCCCGACAACGGTCGCTGTTGCCAGCGCGGATGTGAAATATTCCGAGTACATTCAGGATATTTTCACCTCCCCGACACTCCGCCTGTATGTGAATGCCGATGTGATCGGCTGTGAGCTGGGCGGCGCAATGAAGAACATCATCGCCCTTGCTGCAGGCATCAGTGACGGTCTGGGCTTCGGGGATAATACCAAGGCGGCACTCATGACACGCGGCATCCACGAGATCACCGCACTCGGCGTGGCGATGGGGGCGCGTGTGGAAACCTTTGCAGGACTGACGGGTATCGGCGATCTGATCGTGACCTGCTGCAGTATGCACAGCCGCAACCGCAGAGCCGGCATCCTCATCGGACAGGGGAAAAGTCCGGAGGAAGCGGTGCGTCAGGTCGGCACGGTCGAGGGCTACCACTGCTGTGAGGTCGCATACGCCCTTGCAAAGAAGCTCGGCGTGACCATGCCCATCACCGAGGAGCTGTATGAGCTGCTGTTTGAAAAGGGAAGTTCCAGTCTTTCGATGGAGCATCTCATGAGCCGTCCGAACCGCCATGAGTGTGAGAAATATCCTGCAACGGATATGCTTGCAGAGAGAAATCCGCAGTAAAGATACTATTTCAATAGTTTGATTTGAAATTAGTAGTTTGTAAAAGCTAAAACTTGATGATACTCTTTAACTTGAATAAAAACCAAGAGTTGCCCCCTCCGCCGCCGTT
>CALGTT010000309.1 GCA_937901485.1 uncultured Ruminococcus sp. | reverse complement strand
TATCGAGCATGTTCAATGCAGAAACGCTGATTATCGGCTTCACATCGGGCTTACTTGGTGTCATTGTCACCTATCTGCTGTGCATTCCGATTAACGCAATTATCCATGCACTGACGGGTATTCTTGTACTGAATGCAGTTCTGCCCATTGGTGCGGCAGTGATTCTGGTCATTATTTCCATGCTGCTGACGCTGATTGCAGGTATTATCCCCTCCAAGAGTGCGGCGAAAAAAGACCCTGTGGTGGCTTTGCGTACTGAATAAATAAGAAGAACGGCTGTGCAGTAAAGTGCGCAGCCGTTTTCGTTTCTTAGAATAATTTCCCTGCCGGTTTTTCTTCCTCCGCCATGCGCATGAGCGCGATGATGGTGATATTGTCCGTGCTGCCATTCTCCAGTGCCAGATCCGTCAGCAGGCGCAGGCGGCGCACAAGGGGCTTGGGGAGTGCGAGGATCTCCTCCATTTCGTTCGTGGAAACATAATCCGAAAGCCCGTCCGAACACAGCAGAAGCACATCGCCGTACTGCACACATTCGTCATCACTGCGGACATCATAATCCGGTGTGGAAGAAAGATTGCCCAGCACGGGGAATATGATATTCCGATGCTTGTGGTTCTGCTTCTCCTCTTTGGTGATCGAGCCTTCCTCATATAACAGCTGCACGAGCGACTGGTCGCGCGACATCTGCACCAGCCTGCCGCTGCGGTAGCGGTACAGACGGGAATCGCCCACATTGATCGTGTGCAGTCCCTCGTATTCGTCCACCGCAATACCGCAGAGCGTGGTCTGCATGTTGGCAGTCTCGTTCTTCTGACTGCTGTATTCCGTCAGTCTCTGGTGAATATCCGCAAGTGTTTCCTCCAGATCCACGGAGCTGGAAAAGTCAACATCGCGCAGCATCTCCAGACACATCAGGGACGCAACCTCTCCGCAGTGCTCACTGGATACGCCGTCCGCAACCGCGGCAAGAAACGGCGGCGCGACAAGGACCTCCGTCACGCCCTCCGTCAGCACAGTGCGGTGAATGAGAAGTGCATCCTCATTATTTTCTCTGACTCCCTTGTCAGTTATGGCACAGCAATAGTACATAGAAACCTCTCCGAGTTATAGAACTTCTATTATATTATACAATACCCTGCGAATAAATACAATGACAAACAGACATCAAATGCTTACAACTTTATGACAGCCCGCCTGCGCTCTGCACTTCGCTGTAGTTTCCGAGGAATTTGAAGTATTCCAGATTTTCCGCAAGATCGGAAAGCAGTGCGCAGACATTGCGGTCACGGATGTTGCCGCTGAAGTCCAGATAGAACATGACCTCAAAGCTGCCGTTGCGGATCGGTCGGCTCTCAAGCTTCTGCAGGTTCATGCCGCAGATGACGAATTTACTCAGCAGACGGTACAGTGTGCCCTCCTCGTGCGGGAGCTTGAGCATCACGGAAATACAGTCGGCATCCTCCGGCAGCAGAAGCTCCTTGGAAATGCAGATGAAACGCGTGTAATTGGGCACATAATCGGAAATATGATCGCGCAGGATCTCCAGACCGTAGAGCTTCGCGCATGGCTCGGAGCAGATCGCCGCGATCGGTTCACTGCTTTCTGACACCATCTGCGCGGCTGTTGCGGTGTTGCCGTAGGGGATGGCGTTCAGTCCGTGCTTGGTCAGGAAATCGGAGCACTGCGCAAGTGCCTGCGGATGGGAGTAGACATCGCGGATGTCGGAGAGCTTTGTGCTGGGCTTGACAGCCAGACAGTTGGTGATCTCCACGACCGTGGTCTTGTTGATGTAGAAATTATACTTGCCCATCAG
>CALGTT010000308.1 GCA_937901485.1 uncultured Ruminococcus sp. | reverse complement strand
ACTTGTCAGCTCTTGGTATGTTCTCTGTCAGTACATCATTCAGGCTGTGGATGCCCTCAAGAATGACCAGCTCACCGGGCTTGCGGTGCAGGATGTTCCCGCTCATCACGCGCGTCGATTCCTTGAAATCATAGATCGGCAGTTCCACAGGTCTGCCCTCCTCGATCGCGGTGAGCTGTTCGCTGAGAAAAGCACTGTCCACACGCTTGGGCGATTCCAGATCAAGCTTTCCCTCCGCAAACAGCTGCTTTTCCGCATCACTGAGCGGACTGAAATAATTGTCCAGTGACAGCGTGTGCGTTTCCACACCGCGGTCATCGAGGATCTTTTCGATCATCTGCGCCGTGGTCGTTTTACCAGAACCTGACGGACCGGATAACAGGATGATCGGGCGTTCCGCGCGGTGCATGGCAATGTCATCGGCGATCTCCAGAAGACGGCTGCGGTAGCTGTCGTCCGTTTCCATGATGAAGGCGGATGTATCCATGCGGAGTTTTTCATTGATTTCTTGCAGTTCGATGTTCATATATCTTAGTTCCTTTCAGAAAATTGCATTGTACAGTATATGCGGCAATCATGTAATAATGCAATTATACCATATTATTCTGTGAAATGCAATAGAATCTATGAAAATTCCCGAATGCTGCAAGAATTATCTTGTTTGGTTCCGGTACTGTGTCGGAGTCATGCCGGTATGCGTCTTGAAATGCCGCATGAGGTGGAATTCGCTGCTGTAGCCGCTTCGCTCCGCGATCTGCCGCAGAGGGAGCGTGGTCGTGACCAGAAGCTCCTCTGCCTGACGGATACGGGCACGGTTGATGTCGGACATCACATTTGTGCCGAAGATCTTTTTGTAGGTATGCTGGAATGCGGACTGGCTCATAGACAGGGAACGTGCCATATCGCTGACTGTGCCGACATTGCTGACGTTGCAGTAGATCTCATTGCGCAGCCAGATCATGCCGTCGTAGCGGGATTGTCCGCTTTCCGGCAGCTCGCGCACCGGTGAATGCAGCAGGCGGCTGAGCTTGAAAAACAGGATCTTGAGCGAAAGATCCACAAGATCGGCACTGTACAGATTTTTGGTATGATGCTCATACGTCATGCTCCGGATCAGCGCAGTCAGCTCGGAGATATCCTCCAGATGCTTCGGCTCGCCGATCGGAATTTCCAGCTCACGGAACAGTGCAAGATCCATCGGCTCTACCGTAAAATAGAACCAGTCGTCAATATACGTTTCACCGTCCGCACCGTAATGCTGCGGAATATCGCCGCGATAGATCATCACGGAATTCGGCTCAACATGAATGATCTCTCCTTTAATGAGCATTCTGGCAGGTGTCTTGATGAGAAGGAACAGCCAGCCCTGTCCGCTGCCCTCAAGCTGTTCCATCAGAAAATTGCTGTCGTGTATGTGATGATAACCGATTGAATGTATTTCCATACTTCTGACTCCTTATGAAGGTATGCAGATATTATACCATATTTGAACAGAAATTGCAATATACTGTACCGATTTTTGAAAATTTCGCGCATTTCGTGATAGAAAAATGCAGAAAGTGCTATTTATTTTTGTATTGTCATATGCTAAAATTAAGGTATCAAGTCTATGGAGGAATGGAAAATGTTTTTGAAAAAAGTGTCAGCAGTATTTTGCGCAGCAGCAATGCTGGGCAGCATGTTTGTGTTCAGCGATCCCGCAGAGGCAGCCGATGGGGAGATGCGCGACATGACCACAATGGAGCTTGTACGGGACATGGGTGTCGGCATCAACCTCGGCAACACCTATGAGTCCTGCGGCGACTGGATCCTGCAGTGGAGTGAAAACAAGCCGGAATCCTTTGAAACCGCGTGGGGCAGCCCCGTCATTACGCAGAACATCATTCAGGGTTATGCAGATGAGGGCTTCGGCGTGCTCCGTGTGCCCGTGGCATGGTCGAACATGATGGAGGATGACGGTACTTACACCATCCATCCCGACTACCTTGCCAAGGTCAAGCAGGCGGTGGACTGGGCACTGGAGGCGGACATGTACGTCATCCTGAATATCCACTGGGACGGCGGCTGGTGGGAGAATTTCCCGACCGACAAGGAAAACTGCATGAAGAAGTACACCCGTATCTGGGAGCAGCTCTGTGCGGCGTTCGGTGAGTATGACGATCACCTGATGTTCGAGTCCCTCAACGAGGAGGGCGGCTGGAATTCCCTCTGGAACCAGTGGAGCGGCAGTGATGCCGGCAAGTCTGATTCCTTTGGTCTGCTCAATGAGATCAACCAGACCTTCGTTGACCTCGTGCGCAAATCCGGCGGCAACAATGCGGAGCGTCACCTGCTCATCGCCGGCTATAACACGGACTTCACCCTGACCTGTGATCCGATGTACAAGATGCCCGAAGATCCGGCAGACCGTTGTGCAGTGTCCGTGCATTACTACACACCTGCTGGCTTTGCACTGCTTGAGGAGGATGCTGACTGGGCAAAGGCAATGAGCACATGGGGCACGGAACAGGATTTCAAAGAGCTGGAATACTATATGGACATGATGGAGACAAACTTCATCGACAAGGGCATTCCGGTCATCATCGGCGAGTATGGCTGCCCGAAGAAGAACAAGGATGCTGATTCCGTCCGCCTCTTCCTTACCTCTGTTGCAGAAGAAGCCGCAGAGCGTCAGCTCTGTCCTGTTCTCTGGGATATTACCGATCTGCATTATGACCGCAGCTCCTACAAGCTGTACGATCAGGAGCTGAAGGCAAACTTCAACCGTATCGCAGATTCCATCGAAACTCCCGACATCCCCGCAGAAACCACGGCTACCACAGAAGCAACAACTACCACAGAAGCAGCGACCACTACGGAAGCAGCGACCACTACGGAAGCAGCGACCACTACGGAAGCAGCGACTACCACAGAAGCCGAAACCACTACAGAAATGACAACCACCACAGAAGCCGAAACCACTACATGGATCGATCCCACCGAGAATGGTGCTGTACTGTACGGTGATGTGAATCTGGACAATACTGTCAACATTCTGGACGTACTGACGCTGAACCGTAACCTGCTGATCGGCGAGGAACTGTCTGCACAGGGCATTGTCAATGCAGACGTTGACCTTGACAGCAAGCCGACTGCCACGGATGCACTGTACATTCTGAAATTTACGATCAAGCTTGTGACGGAATTCCCAATCAGCAAATAATCAGGAAAAGAGCCGCTGAAAATTCAGCGGCTCAGCTTGTAGAA
>CALGTT010000307.1 GCA_937901485.1 uncultured Ruminococcus sp. | reverse complement strand
CCATCTGCGATGTCCTCGACTGCCAGCCGGGGGATCTGCTGGAGTTTGTGAGGGATACGGACGAATAAACTGAAAGGACGGTGCAAATTACACCGTCCTTTATCATTATTACCAGCGTCATGCGGTTTGTAAAGCTATTCCGCGAAACAGGGACTTTCCGTCAAAGTTCACTCCCAAACGCGTCTGCCAGCGCGGGCTCCGCGCCTTAGATGGACGCAGAATAGTTCGGAGCTTCCTTTGTAATATAAATATCGTGGGGATGGCTCTCCTTCAGACCTGCACCTGTGATGCGTACAAACTGTGCCTTTGCCCACAGATCCGGAATCGTCTCACAGCCGCAGTAACCCATACCGGAACGAATACCGCCGATGAGCTGGAAAATCGTGTCAGCCACTGCACCCTTATAAGGTACTCTGCCCTCTACGCCCTCAGGAACAAGCTTCTTTGCGTTCTCCTGGAAGTATCTGTCCTTAGAGCCGTTTGCCATTGCGCCAAGGCTGCCCATGCCGCGGTATACCTTGAACTGTCTGCCCTGATAGATCTCAGTGTCGCCGGGAGCCTCCTCACAGCCTGCCAAGAGACTTCCGAGCATTACCACATCCGCACCGGCTGCCAGTGCCTTTACGATATCGCCGGAATACTTGATGCCGCCGTCAGCGATCACCGGAATGTCATACTTCTTTGCAACCTTTGCAACGTCATAAACTGCTGTGATCTGCGGTACGCCGATACCTGCAACGACTCTTGTTGTGCAGATAGAACCCGGTCCGATACCTACCTTCAGGCAGTCCGCACCTGCGGCGATCAGATCCTCTGCTGCCTCAGCAGTCGCGATATTGCCTGCAATGACCGGAATTTCAGGGAATGCTGCCTTGATCTTCTTCAGCGCATTGATGATGTTCGCGCTGTGACCATGCGCAGAGTCCAGAACCAGAACGTCAACCTGTGCCTTGATCAGAGCCTCTGCACGCTCCATCATGTTCGCTGTCATGCCAATGCCTGCGCCGCAGAGCAGTCTGCCGCGTGCATCCCTTGCGGAATTCGGGAACTTGACAGCCTTTTCGATATCCTTGATGGTGATCAGTCCCTTGAGGTAGCCGTTTTCGTCTACGATCGGGAGCTTTTCGATCTTGTGTGTGCGCAGGATCTCCTGTGCCTGCTCCATGGTCGTGCCGACCGGTGCAGTGATGAGGTTGTCCTTGGTCATAACCTCGCCGATCTTTGCGCTGAAATCCGTCAGGAAACGCATGTCGCGGTTGGTGATGATGCCCACGAGCTTGCCTGCGCCATCCACGATCGGAACGCCGGAGATCTTGAACTTGCCCATCAGCTCATCCGCATCGGAAACAAGCTTATCCTCGGTCAGGGAGAAAGGATTCACAATAACGCCGTTCTCAGAACGCTTTACCTTGTCCACTTCCTCTGCCTGCTGTTCGATGGACATGTTTTTGTGAATGATACCGATACCGCCCTCACGCGCGATCGCAATCGCCATGCGGGAATCGGTGACTGTATCCATTGCCGCAGTCATGATGGGGGTGTTCAGGTGAATGTTACCTGCCAGTCTTGTGCCCAGATTGACCATATTCGGCGTAATATCGGACTTTGCCGGGATCAGCAGTACATCGTCAAAGGTCAGTCCCTCTTTCAAGAATTTGTTTTCGTTCATCTGCATATCAATTCATCCTTTCCGTAGCATATGATACCGCTATGATATTATTTCTATAATACCTTTTTTCAATCAAAAAGTCAATAGTTTCCGGAATGCACCGCCGTCCAAAAAATAGCTAAAAATCGAAACATATCATTGTGCACTTTTCACAATCTTCATGGCTTTTTTGCCGCACGATCCCAAAAAAAGTGAATTATCCCCAGAATCACGCCGTTTTCACTATTTTCAGAAAAATCAAAAAATTTTGAAAAAAGGGTTGACAAACCGAAAAATCTGTGGTATAATAAACAAGTCGTCAGGCGAAAGACGACAAACCGAATAGAGAACATAACAGGAAGCTGCTGGTGTAGCTCAGTTGGTAGAGCAGCTGATTTGTAATCAGCAGGTCGGGGGTTCGAGTCCGTCCACCAGCTCCAGTTATGTTGGGAGAGTTCCCGAGTGGCCAAAGGGGGCAGACTGTAAATCTGTTGCGTTTCGCTTCGATGGTTCGAATCCGTCCTCTCCCACCAAAAAGTCCGACTTGTTCGGACTTTTTTCTTTTATCCGCAGATACACTCCAGCCCCCGACGTGATGCCGGGGGCTGTTTATGATCACAACTTATTCTGCCTGTTCTTCCAGATACTGCTTTTCTTCCAAATACTGTTCCAGAGTCAGGAACGAACTGGGCGATTTTTCATAGTTGTTTTCTTCAAACTTCTTGCTCACCATCTCAGGACTAATGAGGACGGGCTGTTCTGCATCCTTGCCGAATTTCATGTTATCCGTGTAAATGTAGCTCTGCAAAGTCCCCGCATCGTCCCAGCCTTCGAATTGCATCCAGATGCCGGTTTCCGTGTCCACAACCAGCTCATAGGTGAAGATACCCAGTCTTTCGCCATAATCTCCGCCTTTTCCCTCAACAAATGCACAATTTCTGCCCTCAAATTCCGCAATCTCCACGATCTCCCAATCTGCAAGGCTCGTCAGCAGTCCTGCCGACATTTCCTGCGGCATAAAGCAGCCCGCAAGCTCATGTGCATAGGTGGGATCCTGACCTGCTGTCGCATAGAGATCATCTCTTTTTACAGAAGTAGTTCTCTGTACGGCATCTGCTTCCTTGTATTCCGGATATGCATCCGGCAGATCCAGCGAACTGCGCGTGATGGCATCCATAGAGAACTGATAGATATCCGGTGCATCGTCCTTGTTATCCCTGAAAAAAACAACTTCTTCCTTGCTGACATAGTATTCATCCATCTGTACCACTTCCGGCGGATCAGTACTCAGCGTTACAGTATCCGAAAAACTGGTATACACCTCGTCAATAAAATCGTAGCAGAAATCACCGGAATACACATTCGGAGAATTCTTTCCATATAAAATCTCCGTATGACCGGAAAGCTGATCAAGATATACCAATGTGTTCATGCACTTATACAGCAACTGATCCTTGCTCATGACGGGCTTCACAGGTGTCAGCTCCGGCGCAGGCATCGCAACTTCCTCCACTACAGTTTCTGTAAACCGTTCCACAACAGGTGTCACGGACTGAGCAACATAATCCCGCGGTGCGATCTCTCCCTCGATCTGCTCTACCTCATAGCCGCACGCCGAAAGCAGCGCAGCACTCAGGAGCAGGCAGGCGATGGCTGTCATTTTTCTTTTCATCATAATATACCCCTTTCTTAATAAACGTAGGAAATGCTGATGGCATCAGCTCCAGTATATGTTCCGGTTTTTCCACTGGATACAAGTTGTATCTGTTGCAATCGTACAACGTCGTCGACCACCTTTGATTTGGTAGGGCCAAACGTGGAAGGCGCAGTATTCTGATTGATGAAACAGATTTCTTTATTTGCACCATCAGTGCATACCATATATTTTGCATTTGGATCAGTGAACGTACTGTGATTAAGATACACCTGCAAGTTGACATTCACACTTTGAGGCGATTGCAGCTGAATGGTCGGATGAAGCCAGCTGTAACTTGCACCTGCTTCTCCAGGACCAACTCGGCGAGCATCACCATTATAACATCCGGATGCAGACATATAGGAAAAAATCCCATTATACGAACCATAACCAGCTGCGATAGGATCGTTGTCGATGACATGACCAGTCTGCACGGCGTTTACAGGCAAGCTTTCAGCCAGCATTACGATAGCTGATGTAAGTGCGATTGCAATACTTTTTTTAATTTTCATATTTTCCCCCTTGAATTTGTGCTGCATCAAAATAGCAAATAACCCATATAACTTGCACTCTGCCATTTTGTGCAATCGTTCGTTTTCGTCCATCCCGTTTTATACTGCCTGCTTCACTGGACTCACCTTTCCTTTCTGATTGATCAATAAATTGCTGTTTGCACCCCGATTCGACAAGGTTAAAATTCAGGATCGGGTTTATACTTCAATTATACCGCCTTTCCGCGAATGTGTCAATATGTTTTCCAAAAATACTAAACAAAATTCATGGAGCTATTTGTGCATTATCACAAATGATGAACCCGAATGCGACCAATCGTTCACAAACTCCCAAAAACCGATGGTTTTCGCTGATCTGTGCAGAAGCCAAAGCTGCCGAAAAGTCATAGTCATTCCGCTTGCATTTCCCGACTAAATATTGTATAATATAACTATACTATATTTTTTCAGGAGGTCAGATCATGAAACGATGCCAAGGCTTTCTTACCGAACTCAAGGGACTCCGGTGGCAGAATTTTGTCATCCTGTTCATTGCCGGCTGCATCAATGCATTCGGTGTCAACCTGTTCCTTGCCCCCGTCAACCTCTACGACAGCGGCATCTCCGGCACTTCCATCCTGCTCTCGCAGATCACGCCGGAATATATGACGCTCTCCGTTTTCCTGCTCATCCTCAATATCCCGCTGTTCCTGTTCGGACTCAAAAAACAGGGCGCGGCATTCACTGCCTATTCCATCTTTACCGTTGCCGTCTACTCCATCGCTTCATGGCTGATCACCGATGTTCTGCCCATTGACGTGAGCATGGCATCCCCCCTTGCCGGTCAGGATCTCCTGCTCTGTGCGCTGTTCGGCGGCATGATCTCCGGTGTCGGCAGCGGTCTGACCATCCGCTACGGCGGCGCGATCGACGGCGTGGAGGTCATGGCAGTCATCTTCGCCAAGAAGCTCGGCATCACCGTCGGCACGTTCGTGATGATCTATAACGTCATCCTCTACATCATCTGCGGCTGTATCATCCAGAGCTGGATCCTGCCGCTGTACTCCATCGTGACCTATGCCGCCGGTCTGAAAACCGTGGACTTCGTGGTCGAGGGCTTCGACCGCTCCAAGGAGGTCATGATCGTCACCGACAAGGCGGATCAGATCAGCAAGGCTCTGATGCAGGAATTCGACTGCGGCACGACCAAGATCGCCGCGCTCGGCGGCTATTCCAACGCCGAAAAGACCATCATCTATTTCGTCGTCAACCGCTTCCAGATCGCCCGTATGCGCAATATCATCCACACCATTGATCCCAAGGCGTTCGTGACCATCAGTGAGGTAGCGGATGTGTTTAAGGCGAATGACTGAGGGGAGGTGCGCTGCCGCTTGTAGAAAAAATTTTTTCTGGGGTTAGCACCCCAAAGCCGCCCCCACCCCAACCCCTCCCCCAACGGGGGAG
>CALGTT010000306.1 GCA_937901485.1 uncultured Ruminococcus sp. | reverse complement strand
CGCCCTCACGCTCAGAAAGAACGGAGATCAGGGCGATTTTCTGCTCTGCAGTAAGCTGCGGATCATTTGCAATGAGCTGGAACGGTGCCACGATAAGGGCATCGCCTGCAAGGATCGCGGTTGCTTCGCCGAAAGCCTTATGGCAGGAGGGCTTGCCGCGGCGCATATCATCGTCATCCATCGCAGGCAGATCATCGAAGATCAGCGAGGAGGTATGCGTCATTTCCATTGCGCACGCTGCGGCATCTGCCTGCTCCATATTGCCGCCGCAGATCCGGCAGAACTCGTAGATCAGCACGGGGCGGATACGCTTGCCGCCGGCAGTCAGGGAATGGCGCATGGCATCATAGAGCGCATCGAGCTTCATATTCGTTGCAGACTGCATCTGCTGTGTCTGATCGAGCATGTAGCTTTCGATACGCGCGGCATATTCCTTCAGAGTTGTATTGACTTCACTCATAATATTCACGCTTTCTCATTCAGCGGCACCGGAACTTCCTGCACGGAAAGCACCGCATCCTGTAGTAATTTATGGCACTGCGCCGAGAGCTGCATTCCCTCTGCATAGAGCTTTGCGGCTTCTTCGAGAGAGAGCTGTTCCTGCTCCAGACGCGCTGTGATCTCAGCCAGACGCTGCATCATTTCTTCATAATTCATGGGTTTCCTCCACCTTTGCTGTAATCGTTCCGTCGTGCATCCGCACACGGATGGTATCCTGCGGATGGATCTGCTTTGCGCTGGGCAGGATATTTCCGGCTTCGTCATACACTGCCGCATAGCCCCTTTGCAGGATGCGCAGGGGATCGAGCTGTGTCAGCTTTTCCTGCATTCTTGTGTAAGCAGACAGCTTACGTTCCAGACACAGCTGCATGTTCTTTTGCAGTCTGGCAGTGAGCTGTGCACGCTTTTCCTCCTGAATGCGGAAGCGGTGCTTCGGGGAGCAGAGCTGCAGTCGGCTGTGCAGACGTTCATGCCGCTGCACTTCGCGCCGGATGCGCCCCTGATACGCAGTATGCAGCTGACGCTGTGCGATGCTGACCTTTTCTGCAAGATGCTGCACATCCGGCACGGCAAGCTCTGCCGCGGCGGAGGGAGTCGGTGCACGGCGGTCAGCAACGGCATCGGCAATGGTCGTATCCGTTTCATGCCCCACGGCAGAAATGACCGGAACGGGGCAGTTGTACACGGCATAGGCGACGGATTCGGCGTTGAATGCATTCAGATCCTCCGATGCGCCGCCTCCCCTGCCGAGAATGAGCACATCACAGCATTCACGTTCTGCGGCAAGCAGTGCCGCGCAGATGGACTGCGGGGCATGTTCGCCCTGCACAAGCACGGGAAAGACCTTTACGCTGACAAGCGGACAGCGGCGGCGCAGGATGTTGAGAATATCCTGCAAAGCAGCTCCCGTGCCGGAGGTGATGACACCGATGGTACGCGGCATCTGCGGCAGCGGACGCTTGGCGGACTCCTCAAAAAGCCCCTCCGCACGGAGCTTGCGGATGCGCTGTTCGAGCTGGAGCCGGACTGCGCCCACGCCCTCCGGCTGCATATCAGTCACATTGAGCTGATACACGCCGTCGCGTTCATATACGGTCAGTCCGGCGGTCAGGATCACATGCATCCCGTTTTCCGGCTGGAAGCGCAGGCGGGATGCCGCAGTGCGGAACATGACAGCCTTGACCACGCTTTCCGTGTCCTTCAGGGAAAAATAGAGGTGTCCCGATGCAGGCGCGGCAAAATTGGAGATCTCGCCCCTGATCATGAAATGCTTCAGGTTGCCGTCTTCTCGCACGCGCGATGCCATGTAGCGGTTGATCTGTGAAACAGTCAGAACTGGCATATCACACCTCTTTTTCAGCACACAACGCTGCATAGACCGCCGTGCCTGCGGCATTGTCGCAGGAGAATTCAGGTTTTGCAAAGACCGCATTCATCACGGTTTTCAGTTTATTCCGGATGAGCATGTCGGACATCACACCGCCGGCATAGACAACGGGAAGCTCTCCGGTACGGGCAAGCGCACGCTTTGTCATTTCCAGCAGAACATCGGCGATCGCGCACAGACAGCGTTTGGCAATATCGCACGGAGCTTCGCCGTTTTCCAGAGCCTTTGCGCACTGGTTCTCCAGACCTGACAGGCAGCAGTCCAGCTCTTTCATGGTGGGCTTGTAACGGAACTCCTTCTCGCTCTGCATGGCGAGCTGTTCCAGAGCGATGCCGCACGGGAACGAGAGTCCCAGCATCAGCCCCACCCTGTCCACGAGCTGACCTGCTTTGAGGTCAAGGGAGGAGGACACGGGCGTGATCTTCAGCAGAAGCGCGTCATCCGGCTCACAGAGCACACAATCGGTCGTGCCGCCGCTGACATGGAACGCGAGAAACCGATGATCCACCCAGTCAAGGCAGTCTGCGGAATGGAGTGCTGCCAGAATATGTCCGAGCTGATGGCTTGTCGGATGCACCGGAACGGCAAGAGCCTGTCCGAGCATCCGCGCCGTGCCCTCTCCGCAGAGAAAACAGGGCATGTAAGAACCTTCCGCATTGCGTGGCTTGACGGACACGCCGATGCCGGAAATACCGGAAATATCCAGCTGAGACAGAATGTCCGGAAGCTGTACGGTATGATGGAACACCGCGTCGCTCTGGCGCAGTCCCTTCTCCCCTGCCTTGACGGGCAGAAGCTTCTTCGCCTGCACGATGGTACGCGCTGTGCTGTCATACACTGCCGCCGAGGTGGTGTAGTTGCTGGTATCCAGCCCCAGATAGAGGGACATTACGCTTCCTCCTGCGCTTCACGCGGCGGCAGACTGCGGGCATATGCACCGAGAATGCCGTTGATGAAAGCGGTGTCCTCCTGATAAGTATATTTCTGGGAAATATTCACTGCCTCGCTGACTGCAACGTTGACGGGCGTTTCCGGCATGTAGGTCAGCTCATAGATCGCCATGCGCAGCAGAATGAGATTGATCCGCGCAATGCGGCTGACTGCACGCTTCTTGCTGTAGGATGCGATGATCTCGTCGAGCTCTGCGGTATGGGAAAGTACACCCTCCACCAGAGCCTTGACATGGTCATCCACGGTGATCTCCTCTACCTCCTCAGCGATGGCATACAGCTCCTCCGGACTGTCATCACGAAGGGATGCCTCAAATAAAATCAGATATGCATTTTCTCTGCACTGATGCTTTGTCATAATTACCTCCTGTATTTTGCGTTTGTATGCACCCAGCCGGTATGCGGATATCCCGCATACCGGAGATACTTCATTATACGTCGAATTCGACTCCGCTGACCTCAACATTGACATTGACAGCCGTCACGCCGGTCATATCCTGCACGCTCTGCTTGACTGTCTGCTGGATCTGCTTTGCAACACTCACCGCACGGTAGCCGTTCTTCAGCACCACGCGTACGGTCACAGCAACTGCTCCGCCCAGATTCTCGATGGTCACCGGAGATGTCATCATTCCGGGGGCTGCAAGATGTGCTACACCTTCGACCTCACGGACTGCAAGGGATGCTACCTTGCTGAGCACCTCATCAGAAATGCGGATGGTGCGTTCACCGGATTGTACTTTATCCATACGATTACTTCCTTTCTTTGTCTGTTTGCGCATATTTTCCAGTTTCTGGAAAATACAGCGTATTTTCATGAAAAATATTCACCTATCTTCTATTATACCAAAAAAAACAGAAAAGTACAACTATTTTACTTCAAAAATTCTGATATTTTCTGAAGAAATTGAAACCTCGCCCAGAATGATGTCCTTGATCAGTGCTGCATCAGCGGCTTCAAGCCCTTCGGATTTGACAACGACCTTCGCAGTTTCGCCGTCGAGGTAGACAACGCAGTCCGCAAAGCCCTGTGATTTGATCAGGGATTCGATATTCCCCTCGCATTCGATGAGATTGGAGACCTCCACGGCATTGAGCGCGGTGGTGATGATCTCATCGTTGGTCAGGTCACCGCCGCCCATGATCATCTGGAGCGTCTGGACTGCCGCGTCACGGTTGGTGGTCTTTTCCAGTCTTGCCTGTGCAAAGAAATCCGCGCTGGCTTCTTCTGCACTTGCCGCATCTGCATTGGCATCGTCTGCTTCGGGTTTCTCAGCGGAACGGACATCCTCCGCGCCGGCATTGACAAATTCAGTGTCACCGTAATGATCCTGCTCCGCGGTCAGCTCCGAGGTCGGTGTGGTGACGGTCAGGTCGGATTTGGAGAGGGAGTAGTTGATGTATACGGCAACTGCGAGCATCACGCTCAGGCAGGAGAGGATGATCTGACGTTTTCCAATGATGATGGCAGGTTTTTTCATATGTAAACTCCTTTCACTTCTATGCAAGCCGCGTCACATAGATCTTTGCTGTGGAAATGCCGCACGCAACGGAAACGGCATTGTAAACGGATTCCTGAACGGTACTGCGGTCACCTCCTTCACAGGCGACCACAACGCCCGTAATCGGCGGATGGGTGACGGACTCCACGAGGGCTTCGCCGGAGCTGCCGCCGACTGTCACATAGGTGCTGCGGTTTTTCACCTGATCCTCGGACACGAGGCTGTCCCCCTCGGTGGCATAGTGGTATTCCTCACTGCCCTCCACGGTCACAAGCACCTCGGTCCTTCCCACACCTGCAATGCCTGCAAGCATCTCCGAAAGCTCCTCCTGCATCCGCAGGCGGTATTCCTCCGGTGACTCAGAAACAGTTTCCGGTTCTGCCGGCTCTATGTCCTCTTTGTCCGTTGTCAGGAATCCGGACAAGAGGATGCATCCCATCCCAAGAATGCCGAGCAGGACGATGCCGTGGAGCATATTATCCTTGTGAAACAGCTTCTTCAGCCGGTTCTGTAACATGAAGTGTCACCTCCTCCCCGCAATTGCTGCGCAGAAGTCCGCGCGCCTTTTCTGCATCACTGCACACCGCGCTGACCTCACTAATAGATATGCACTGCTCGTCATCAATATGTATCTCCACCTCCAGCTGCGGACAGGTGATGCCGTTTTCTGTCAACAGATCGCGCAGTGCCGTCTGCGTCCGCTGCTGTGTTTCTGTCAGGATGAGGCGGCTGGCTTCCTGTGTGAGCTGTGCCGACTGCGCATCCATCTGCATTTGCGAAAGCTCTGCGGGCGGAAGCGTCCAGTCGATGCGCAGCAGCGGTGCGGCGAGGCTGATGGTGAAGATCAGTGAGATCAGAAAACGCACCTGACGCTCAAAGACCTTGCTGGGCTTCATAAGATTGCACAGTGCCACGGCAATACTGAGCATACAGGCGGCGGTGATGATGGTTCTGAGCTGTTCCATATACCCTCCTATCAGGCGGCAGTCAGATTGCCGCCGAGCATGAGCATCATGGCGGTGGACACAATGAAAATGACGGAAAAGCTGACCGCGATCGAAAATGCGGCGGCAAGGATGGATTCGGTATGTCTGAGAAGCTTCATGACGCGCTGCACGCCGAACACCTCCGCGATCGCCGCGGCAGCCGCCATCAGAACACGATAAATGCCCAGCCGCAGGAGGATCGGCAGGAGGAGGCTAAGCACGGAAATGATGCCGATGACACCGGTCGAAGCTTTCAGCACGCCCATGCTCCCGATCACCGTGGAATAGGCATCGGAAACCGCACTGCCGACAAAGGGAATGGCGTTGGATAGGACGAATTTTGTGGTTTTGGCGGATGCTCTATCCGCGGCGGCAGCTACCATGCTCTGCACGGACAGAAGCCCCAGAAAGATACTCATCAGAAGTCCGAGCAGCCATATTGTGACCTTGTGCAGCAGGCGCACGATGCCGCCGAGGGACACGGCAGGATTCACCGCATCCACGATGCCGAGGGCAAGTCCCATGCTAAGAGCCGGAAGCATCACATTTGCGGCGATCTGCATGACGATCTCACAGATGCCCAGCATTGCCGCCTGGTATGCCGCTGCCGTGGTCAGACCGCCGCAGACGCTCACCACTGCGCCGAAGATCAGGGAGAACTGCATCATGAAATCCGCGCAGGCGGTGATGTGTTCGGATGCTGTGAGGAA
>CALGTT010000305.1 GCA_937901485.1 uncultured Ruminococcus sp. | reverse complement strand
TTTTTTGTAGGCATTGTGAAGCCCATGCTCTTTTGCAAGTTTTTTAACATCTGGCTTTAGCATTTCGCCCACCGGGAAAAGCGTATGAGCGATTGCTTCTTCTGAAATACGATAAAGGAAGTAGGTCTGATCCTTGGCGGCATCGACTGCCTTTTTCAGCGCAAAGCAGCCGTATTTCTCGTCATATTCCACCCGTGCATAGTGCCCCGTGACAACGTAGTCCAGCCCCAGCTCATGCATTTTTTCGATCATGCAGCCGAATTTCAGACAGCGGTTGCATTCGATGCAGGGATTGGGCGTTCTGCCGTTTTCGTATGCCTCAGCAAACTGCGCCATGACATTCTCGCGGAACTGCTCCGAAAAATCAAACACATGATGTGCCATGCCCAGCCTTGCGGCAACAGCTGCCGCATCTGCGGCATCATCGGGTGCGCCGCAGGTGCGCTCGCAGACGATATCCCCTGTGCGGAACAGCTTCATCGTCGCACCCACGCAGTCATAGCCCTGCTGCTGCATCAGGAACGCGGCAACGGAACTGTCCACGCCCCCGCTCATGGCGATCATTGCGGTTTCTGCCATCTTAACCTCCCAGTGCGATCATTGCATCAATGCAGCGTCTTGCATCGGCAATGGTCTGCGCGTCCAGCTCGATCTCCTCGCCCTCGCCGCTTTTCAGAATGTTGTACACATCCGCAAGCGTGGTCGCTTTCATATCCGTGCAGATGAGCTTCGGGGACAGCGGATAGAATTTCTTGTCGGGGCAGTCGTATTGCAGATGCTCCGCGATGCTGATCTCCGTGCCGATGATGAATTCCTCCGCGTCGGATTCCTTTGCATATTTCATGATGCCCGTGGTCGAACCGGCGTAATCTGCCGCCGCGGAGATTTCCGGTCTGCATTCCGGATGCACCAGCAGCTTTGCCTGCGGATGGCGCGCCTTCGCCGCCTGCACCTCCTCCAGCGTCACTGCCGCATGAACCGGACAGCCGCCGTTGAGAAGCTTGATGGTCTTTTCGGGCAGAGCTTCGGCAACGAATGCGCCGAGATTGCAGTCAGGTATGAAAAGGATCTTGTCATTTTCGATCTGGCTGCAAATTTTCACAGCGGACGCAGAGGTCACGCAGACATCACAGATGGTCTTGAGCGCAGCGGTGGTGTTGACATAGGCAACAACGGTATAATCCGGATATTCCGCCTTTACCCTTGCGATCAGCTCCCTGTCCATCTGCTCCGCCATGGGACATCCGGCGGTGGGGCAGGACAGGAGAACGGTTTTCTCCGGAGAGAGGATCTTCATGGTTTCTGCCATGAAGCGGACACCGCACATGAGAACGGTTTTCGCATCCGTCTGTGCCGCCCATACACTGAGCTGGTAGGAATCGCCCACATAGTCTGCAATTTCGCAGATCTCGCGTGCTTCGTAGCAGTGGGCAAAAATGCAGATGCCCTTTTCTTTCTTGAGCCGCAGGATCTCCTGCTGCATCTGTGCGATATTCATGGTATTGACCGCCTTTTCGATGTATTTTCCCCTTGTTCGGGACTTAATACTATTTTACTACAAAACACACGGGATGTCAAGGGAAAATGCAGGCATTCCGATTCAGCTTTTTTTCACAAGATACGGGATCCTCGATACTGCCAGTGCCGCAAGGCAGGTCAGCAGAAGCTCCGGCAGCATGTACAGACCGTTGTAGAATACCGAGTAGATCAGCGCAAGTTCCGTGCCGGAAAAACGCTCCACGATCGTCTGCCCGATGCTGTAAAAGCCCTCCTGCGTGAAGAACCACTCCGCCCACGCGCCGAAAAATACCGTGCCGGATACGATATGCACGGCGTAGCGCAGAAGCAGTGCAAGCAGTGTGCCCAGAAAGAGCGCGGGAGTCGGCTTCATCCGGCGGAATGCACCGCCGAAGCCCAGCACCGTATACGCAAGAATGTAGTCGAGCAGGACGATGCAGATGCCGGCAATGAGCGCGTAATCCTCCGGTACGAAAAAGCCCTTGACATTGCCGAAGCCCACTGCCATCTGGAGGATGCTGTAGAGAAATCCTGAAAGCAAGCCCCATTTTACACCGTGCCGATAGGACAGCAGGACAACGGGCAGCATACTGAAAATGGTGATGCCGCCGCCGAACGGCAGCTGGAACGGCTGGATCACCGAAAGGACGGTCGCGATCGCCAGCAGGATGCCGGTTTCCACAAGTCTGAGCGTTTTTTGGATCTGCATAAAAATAACCTCCTGTCGGACAGGAGGCATACAGCGAAAAAGCCACCGCATACTGCGATGGCTGTTCCATTTCCCTACGTTGGCATTACCCAAATCAGGTTAGCGGTCGGAGGTCATACCTCCCTCTCAGCCCATTCCACAAGCTCCCGTCCGTTTTATTTTCAGCTTATTATACCACATTCCGCGGATATTGTCAAGTTTTCCGGATCGTACAAAAAATTCATTTTTCTGTCATGATTCATCCATATTTTAACTTTAGTACTATGCTATAATAAAAGAAGCATATCCGGCGGATTTTGTCGGATGCTGCATCACTGACCTGTCAGCTGACGGGCATACATAAATAATAAGGAGAAAAGATTATGGACGAAATGAACAACGGTTTTGTACCCATGGGAGATCCGGAGCTTGACAACCGCGCGAAGAACGCGAAGATCATCGGTATTGTTGCGATCGTAGTAGGCTTCTGCTGCATTCCTCTGGTTGGTATCATTATGGGTATCATCGGTCTGGTAAAGGCAAATGGTCTGGCAAAAATGCCGGAGCTGTCGAGCACTGCGCAGGGTGATGTCAAGGTAGCAAAGATCTGCAGCATCGTAGCGATCGTTCTGGCAGTACTGGTGACTGTAATCAATGCTGTCGTTATGATGGGTGCCGGCTCTGACTACCTCGCTCAGTTGACACAGGCTGGTATGTAAGTGCAAAAAGCGAAGCAATATGCTGTTCTGTGGCTGCCGCCTCTGCTTGTGATCGCAGGCTTTCTCTGCCGTGGATTTCTATATATATTTGTGAATGCTGTT
>CALGTT010000304.1 GCA_937901485.1 uncultured Ruminococcus sp. | reverse complement strand
TTATGGCATCGCTTTCGCTGGCTCTGGGGCTTTCGGATGTCGTGCAGGAGGGAAGCGGCGGCATTCAGCTTGACGCGATGTTTATTGACGAGGGCTTCGGAACGCTGGACGATGACGCACTGCATCAGGCGATCAGCCTGCTCAATCAGCTTGCGGACGGCAAGCGGCTGATCGGCATCATTTCCCATGTCGGCGCACTGCGCCACCGCATCGAACGGAAGATCATTGTGACAAAGACCTCTGCGGGAAGCACGGTGGAGATCGTTGGATAAAGATGAAGCTGCTGCACGGAAATTGTGCAGCAGCTTTTTGTGGTATAATCTAAAGATGAAAATGCTTTTAACCGCATGACGCTCTCGCAGAAGCGTCATGCGGTACATAAAGCCATATCGCAAAAAGAAAAGCTCCCGATCAATCGGGAGCTTTCAAACACGTCCAAAAGCGTGAACGCTGCGCTGGAGCTGATGACCGGATTTGAACCGGTGACCTACGCCTTACCAAGGCGTTGCGCTACCACCTGTGCCACATCAGCGACCTTAATTATTATAGCACAATCCTGTATCTTTGTCAAGCCTTTTTTCAAAAAAAAATAGAAAAAATTTTTTAGAAGACAAGCATGGGCGAAAAACAGAGGTTTTTTACTTTGCTAAAGCAGTGAAAATTTCAAAAACCGCTTGCATATCTTTCTGAAATATGGTATAATAACCCTTATGAAGCATTTTGTTTTGACAGGGGGCGGGAACGCTGGAAACTTTAGAGAAAGAGCTGCGCACTGCGGCGGTCGGGACACTCCTGTTGGATGTGCTCGTCTGGCTTGCGTCGCTGCTTTTCACAGGGCTTGGTATTTCGGTTCCCCTCGGTCTGCTCCTCGGCAGTGCCGGTATGCTCTGCAATCTGCTGCTCCTGCGCAGAACCGTCACAAATGCCGTCTATCACGGAAAAACGCGTGATTTCGGCGGATATCTGCTCCGCTGCCTGATCGCGTCCGCAGTCATCGCCGCAGGCATGGTGTGCAGCTTTGTCAACGGACTCTGCGCCATCCTGCCGTTCCTCTATCCGAAAATCATTTTCGGATTCACGGCAATGCGCGGAAAATGACTTCCTGTACTTATATAAAAAAGGAGGTGTTAAGCCTTGCATATCAGTGATTTTTTCAAGGGTACGACCGATATCGTTGTCACAGGCCCGAAGATCATCGCGTCCTTTGAGGTGTTCGGCGTGACCATCAATTTCACCGAATCCATTCTACTGAGCTGGATCATCATCGGCGCAGTCGCCCTGCTCCTGCACTGGCTGACAAAGGATCTGAAAACGCAGAATATTTCTAAGCGGCAGGTGCTCGCGGAAATGGCAGTCACGACGGTGTACAACCTCGTGGAGGATACAATGGGAAAGGGAAACCGCAGATTCGCCCCGTATATCGGCGCACTGTTCACATTTTCCATTCTCGGCAGCCTTCTGAGCCTGTTCGGTCTGCGTTCGGTCACTGCTGATTTCAGCGTCGTGCTGACATGGGCACTCATCACGTTCATCTGGGTACATTATACCAAGATCCGCACGAATGGATTTTTCGGCTATCTCAAGGGCTATGCATCCCCCGTGTTCGTCATGCTTCCCATGAACGTGCTCAGTGAGGTGTCACTGCCCGTATCCATGAGTATCCGTCATTTCGGCAATATCGCAAGCGGTATGATCATTTCGAGCCTTGTGTATTTTGCCCTGACATCCATCACCAAGGCGATCGGCGTGGCGTTCATGACCATCGGTATCCCCGCGGTGCTGTCACTGTATTTCGACCTGTTCAGCAGCTTCATGCAGGCGTTCATTTTTATCATGCTGACCATGGTCAACGTGTCCAATGCCGCAGAAGCGGATTGATACGGCACATCCGCAATCACATTGAAAACTCGACAAAAACCGCAGCGCGGTTTCATACAAACAAATATTACTTGGAGGTAATTTATTATGGAAAGAGCAATTGTACTCGCAGCATCTGCTATCGGTGCAGGTCTGGCAATGATCGCAGGTATCGGCCCCGGTATCGGTGAGGGCTATGCAGTCGGCAAGGCGTGCGAATCCATCGGCAGACAGCCGGAAAGCTCCGGCGCAGTCACCAGAACCATGTTCATCGGCTGTGCGATCGCAGAGTCCACCGGTATCTATGGCTTCGTTGTTGCCCTGCTGCTGATGTTCGTAAATCCCTTCATCGGCAAGCTGTAAGATGGGGAGGAACTGAGATTTGGATTTTTTGTCAATTGATGTCGGAACCATTCTCTTTACCCTGATCAACACCCTGCTGATTTTTCTCGCGTTCAAATTCCTGCTGTTCAAGCGCGTGGATGCGATGCTCGAACAGCGTCAGGCAGAGCTGGCTGCAACCTACGCAGCGGCGGATGATGCCAAGAATGCCGCAGATGCGGACAAGGCACAGTACGCACAGCTCATGGCAGACGCAAAGGATGAAACTGCCCGCATCATCAGCCGTGCCGAAAAGCAGGCACAGGCAAAGGGCGATGCCATCGTAGAGGATGCCCGCCGCGAGGCAATGGCAGTCCGCGAAAAGGCAGACCGCGATATTGCGCGTGAAATGGCACAGGCAAAGGGCGAGCTGCAGGGCGAGATCTCTGCAATTGCAATGGAACTGGCTGAAAAGATCATGGAAAAGGAAATTTCCAAGGAAGACCACAGCCGTCTGATCGACGAATTCCTTGAGGAAATGGGTGATAAGGCATGACGCAGACCGTAGGTAAGGTGTACGCTGAGGCACTGTTTGCGCTCTCTCGTGAGGAGCAGTGCGAGAAAACGGTATATGACGAGCTGAATGCTGCTGCACAGCTCTTTGCTGCACATCCGGATTTCACAGCACTTC
>CALGTT010000303.1 GCA_937901485.1 uncultured Ruminococcus sp. | reverse complement strand
CGCAACGAGATGTTTGAGCTGAACCAGATGGATAAGGTCATCAATCCCAAGGCTCTGGAAATGTCCGAGGACGGTAAGTTCACACTGTACGACGGCAGAACCGGCGAGCCGTTTGATAATAAGGTAACTGTTGGTTACATGTACTACCTCAAGCTCCACCATCTGGTAGATGATAAGATCCACGCACGTTCTGTAGGTCCGTACTCCCTCGTTACACAGCAGCCTCTGGGCGGTAAGGCACAGTTCGGCGGTCAGCGTTTCGGTGAGATGGAAGTTTGGGCACTGGAAGCTTACGGTGCAGCATACACGCTGCAGGAAATTCTGACTGTAAAGTCCGACGATACCGTTGGCCGTGTCAACACCTACGAGGCGATCGTCAAGGGTCAGAACGTTCCCAAGCCCGGTATTCCCGAATCCTTCAAGGTACTGATCAAGGAACTGCAGTCCCTCGGTCTGGATGTGAAGGTTCTGGATATCAATCAGGAGGAGATCGACCTCAAGCAGCACTTTGATGAGGATGATGATATCCCGATGATGCCGACTGCGGACTTCTCTGATGAAATGACGGCGGATGAACATTCCGATCTCAGTGATTTCGAGGATGCAGGCTTCCGCACGGGTGATATGGAGGACGGCGATCCTTGGGCTGATGAGGACGAGGATGAAGATATGCCCGCTGTCTTTGATCTTCCGGACGAAGAATAAGTTCGTTTTATCAATTCTGCTTGCAGCCTCCGGCTGTGAGCAGTCCCCCATCTTGTTTTAGGAGGTAAACGGTTTGGAATTTAATACGTTTGAATCCATTCAGATCGGACTCGCTTCTCCTGAGCGCATCAGAAGCTGGTCCTACGGCGCAGTTGAACGCCCCGAAACCATCAACTACAGAACACAGAAGCCTGAGCGCGACGGTCTGTACTGCGAACGAATCTTTGGTCCGACCAAGGACTGGGAGTGCCATTGCGGTAAATTCAAGAAGATTCGCTTCAAGGGCAAGGTCTGCGACCGCTGCGGCGTTGAAGTTACCCGTGCCAAGGTTCGCCGTGAGCGTATGGGCCACATCGAACTGGCTGCACCGGTTTCCCACATCTGGTATTTCAAGGGTACACCGTCCAGAATTGGTCAGGTGCTTGAAATTTCCCAGAAGCGTCTGGAAGAAGTACTGTACTTTACAAAGTACATCGTTATCGAGCCGGGTAACACCAAGCTCGTGAAGAATCAGCTGCTCTCCGAGAAGGAATACAAGGAAAATCTGGAGCAGTATGAGAACGAATTCATCGCAGAAATGGGCGCAGAGGCAATTCAGCGTCTGCTGGATGAATACGATCCGGAATGCTATGTCCGCTACTTCACACAGTACCTGAGCATGGTTGCTGAGATCATTGGCATGACGGAAACACAGGTGTATGATTTCCTGCACAAGCGCACCTATTTTGTAGAAGAAGCCGGTCAGTCCGGTTATGAAAGCGGCAGCACGGTTTCCTATGCAGATTACAAGGAAATGCTCCTCCCCTACAACCGCAAGTGTGAGGATGATTCCAATACGCCTGCCAGCGTCAAGACCGGTTTTGCATATATTCTTGAACTCTTTGAACAGAAATTCGATCCCACAGATGAGCGTTACGCTGTGATGCGCAAGGAGCATTGGGTAAATGACCTGCAGTGGGTATCCAACGAGCTGAAGGAAGAACTCAAGGGACTTCCGAATGGTCAGAAGAAGATCAAGCTCCTGAAAAGACTGGAGATCGTGGAAGCTTTCCTGAAGTCCGGCAACAAGCCGGCATGGATGGTGATGGGCGTAATTCCGGTCATCCCTCCGGATCTGCGTCCGATGGTCATGCTCGACGGCGGCAGATATGCGACCTCCGACCTGAATGACCTGTACCGCAGAGTCATCAACAGAAACAACCGTCTGCAGCGTATGCTCAAGCTCGAAGCTCCCGACATCATCGTGCGCAACGAGAAGCGTATGCTTCAGGAAGCTGTGGACGCGCTGATCGACAACGGCAGACACGGCAGAGCTGTTACCGGCCCGAACAACCGTGCACTGAAGTCCCTCTCCGATATGCTGAAGGGTAAGCAGGGACGTTTCCGTCAGAACCTGCTCGGTAAGCGTGTTGACTACTCCGGACGTTCCGTTATCGTCGTAGGCCCCGGACTGAAGATGTACCAGTGCGGTCTGCCCAAGGAAATGGCTCTGGAGCTGTTCAAGCCCTTCGTTCTGAAGCGTCTGGTGGACACCAAGGTGATCGCCAACATCAAGAGTGCAAGAAAGATCGTGGATAAGGCAGCACAGAAGGAAGTCTGGGATGCACTGGAGCATGTCATCAAGGGACATCCGGTACTCCTCAACCGTGCGCCCACCCTGCACCGTCTGGGTATTCAGGCATTTGAACCGGTTCTCGTTGAGGGCCGTGCGCTGAAGCTCCATCCGCTGGTATGCTCCGCGTTCAATGCGGACTTCGACGGCGACCAGATGGCTGTGCATCTGCCCCTGTCCGCTGAGGCACAGGCTGAGGCACGTTTCCTGATGCTCGCTGCCAACAACCTGCTCAAGCCCTCCGACGGCCGTCCCGTTGCTGTTCCCTCTCAGGACATGGTGCTCGGTTCTTACTACCTGACACTCGAAAAGAAGGGTGACAAGGGCGAAGGCAAGTGCTTCCGTGACATTAACGAGGCACTGATGGCTTACCATGAGGGTGACGTTTCCCTCCACGCGCCGATCAAGGTGCGCATCACCAAGGATGTAGCTGAAAAGAAGCTCTCCAAGATCATTGACTGCACCATCGGCAGACTCATTTTCAACGAAAATATCCCCCAGAATCTGGGCTATGTAGACAGAACCAACTCTGACAAGCAGTTCGACCTTGAGATTTCCTTCCTCGTAGGCAAGGGCAAGCTCTCCGAGATCATCGAACGCTGCATCCGCATCCACGGTACGACCACTACTTCCGAGGTGCTCGACAAGATCAAGGCTCTGGGCTTCAAGTATTCCACACGCGCAGCAATCACCGTTGCCGTTTGTGACGCTTCCATCCCGCCGCAGAAGAAGGATATTCTGGCTGCTGCTGACGCGGAGATCGAGGAGATCACAGAAGAATACGAGTATGGTTATATCTCCTCTGCCGAGAAATCCAACCGCGTCATTGAGGTATGGAACAAGGCGACCGATGATGTTACCGCTGCTCTGAAGAAGAACCTCGACCAGTACAACCCCATCTTCATGATGGCGGACTCCGGTGCGCGTGGTAGTATCTCCCAGATCCGTCAGCTTGCCGGTATGCGTGGTCTGATCGCGAATACCTCCGGTACGACCATTGAGATTCCGATCCGTGCAAACTATCGTGAAGGTCTGAACATTCTGGAATACTTCATCTCCTCCCGTGGTGCGCGTAAAGGTCTGGCTGATACAGCTCTGCGTACCGCTGACTCCGGTTATCTGACACGCCGTCTGGTTGACGTTTCTCAGGAAGTGATCATCCGCGAGCAGGATTGCGGTACGGATGACGGTATTGAGATCTACGAGATCCGCAACGGCAAGGAAATGATCGAGCCGATGAGCGAGCGTCTGGTCGGCAGATTCCTCTGCGAGGATCTGCGTGATGCTGAGACCGGTGAGCTGGTCGTTTCCAAGAACAAGCTGATGACCGAAGCGGATGCACAGAAGGTCGTAGATATGGGTATCGAGCGCATCAAGATCCGTTCCGTGCTCAGATGTAAGGCAAAGCAGGGTGCATGTGCAAAGTGCTACGGTGCAAACCTTGCCAATAATAATCTGGTTGCAGTCGGTGAAGCTGTTGGTATCATCGCAGCGCAGTCCATCGGTGAGCCGGGTACACAGCTGACGATGCGTACCTTCCATACCGGCGGTATCGCAAACGCAGAAGATATCACACAGGGTCTTCCCCGTGTCGAGGAACTGTTCGAGGGCAGAAAGCCCAAGAATGCGGCAATTATTGCTGGTATTGACGGTACTGTGCACATTCAGGAGGTCAAGACCACAAGAACGCTCATCATCCGCGGCAACGACGGCAACACTGAGGAGCACCTCATTCCCTACAACTACAAGATCCGCGTGACTGAGGGCGAGACGATTTCTAAGGGCGACCGTCTGACCGAGGGTAATGTATATCCGACTGACATCCTCAACGTACTGGGTACAAAGGCAGTGCAGGACTACATCATCAGCGAAGTACAGAAGGTTTACCGCCAGCAGGGTGTAGATATCAACGACAAGCACATCGAGGTTATCGTACGTCAGATGCTCCGCAAGGTCAAGGTGGACGATTCCGGCAGTGCTGCTGAGATCTCCGGCTATAGTCACCTGCTCCCCGGCACACTCACAGACCGCAAGGAAGTTGACGCAGCCAACGAGATCATTGCAGAGCGCATTGCAAACGGTGAGACAGAGCTTCAGCCTGTGACCATCGTTCCGCTGCTGCAGGGTATCACAAAGGCAGCTTCCAGCTCTGACAGCTTCCTGTCTGCGGCTTCCTTCCAGGAAACCACAAAGGCTCTGACTGACGCGGCGATCCGCGGCAAGATGGACCACCTGCAGGGTCTGAAGGAAAATGTCATCATCGGTAAGCTGATTCCGGCTGGTACCGGTATGGATATTTACAACAATGTACAGCTCGTCAAGACGGCTAAGCCCGAACCGACTGCTGAACATGCTGTGACTCCCATTGCTCCCATTGTATAAATAACAGAATCCCCGTTACGAGTTCGTAACGGGGATCTTTTGCCTATTCATACTAATCCCTCAAAGTATAGTGGAGAAAAGCAAGCTTAGTTTATCTATAGGGCTTAAAGGGATTCGTATGATTTGTGCAGACACACATGCAGCTTTGACTCTCTTTATCCATGTGAAGGACAACGGCGCGTAAAAAAGGACGGCTCTCACGAGCCGTCCCTTTGTGTTTACAATACGTTCAAGCTGCGCAAAGCTTATGCAAGCTCAGCGAAGTACTTGATGGTTCTTACCATCTGGCTTGTGTAGGAGTTCTCGTTGTCATACCAGGAAACAACCTGAACCTCGTACAGACCATTGCCCAGATCGCAAACCATTGTCTGAGTAGCATCGAACAGAGAACCGTACTTCATGCCGATAACGTCAGAAGATACGATCTGATCCTCGTTGTAGCCGAAGGACTCG
>CALGTT010000302.1 GCA_937901485.1 uncultured Ruminococcus sp. | reverse complement strand
TTGGCGGCATGGATGAGGTTGAGGTAGACATTCTCCCCCACATATTCCTCGTCGAGCGGCGTGTCCGCGTAGGGCTGGACAAAGCCCTGTCCCTGTGCGGTCACTTCGGGGAGATAGCACGAAATGTCCGTGTCCGTGCGCTTGTCACTGTTCCACATTTCCAGAAACATCAGCGTCAGGCTGCGTACCGCCGCGCCTGTGAGCTTTATGCCGGTATCCTTCCATGTGCCGTAGGGATGGGTAAGGTTGAAGTATTCGTCCGCAAGATTATAGCCGCCCGTAAAGCCGACCTTGCCGTCAATGACGGTGATCTTCCGGTGGTCGCGGTTGTTCATAAAGACATTCAGGAACGGCATGGCAGGATTGAATGCACGGCACGAGATGCCGAGCTTTTCCATGCGCTTGATGAAATCAAGGTTGATGAAACCGATGCTGCCGATATCATCGTAGAAAATGCGTACCTCCACGCCGTGCGCGGCACGTTCGGCAAGTGCATCGCGAAGCATCCCGAATGCCTTGGCTTCCTCAATGGCATGATACTCCATGAAAATGAAATGCTCTGCCTTTCCGATCTCTTCAAGCTGGGCAAGCAGTGCCTGCATGGTGTCGCCGTAGAATGTGACATCCGTGTCCGTGAAAACCGGATAACCGGCGTAATCGCGGATGTAGCGCATCTGGTTGGCGGCACTGCGGTCACTGCGTTCGGCTTCGCGCAGAGCATCATCCGGACGCAGACGGTATGGTTCGTAGAATTTCTGCGTGTCTGTAAATTTCTTCCGCATGGTTGCCGCTACGCCGGTATTGCCGAGCACCAGCCAGAGCAGTACGCCCAGCGGCGGAAACACCAGCAGCAGGATCATCCACGGCATTTTGAACGCGGCATTCCTGCCGGAAATATAAATGGAAAGCACCAGTACTGCCGCCGCCAGACTGCTGACGAACGAGATCCATGCATAATGTGAATGCAGACGGATGACCAGCAGACAGAGCCAGACGACCTGTATCAGGATGCACAGCGCGACGGCTGTCACACGATGGATACTGTTTTTGACATGTGTTTTTTCTTCCGTTCTCATATGGGGACTCCTGTTCCGGTTGCTGTGGGGAATGCGTCATTTGTAATGTATGCTACTATTATAGCACAGCTTATGGATTTTGTCCAGTGGGCACGCTCCCTCTCCCCTTGCATTTTTCCGGAAATTATGCTATACTATCAGCATAGAGTGCATGGAGATCAGGCATGTCTTCCTGTCAGGTAGTCCAGACTGGAGTCAAATGCATCTGCGATCCGTACAAGGATCTCCGCAGGCATGGCATGTACGCCGCGTTCATAATTGGCATAGGTGCGCCGGCTGATCCCAAGCTGCCGGGCAAGCTCCGCCTGTGTGACATGGCTCGCTTTGCGCAGTCTGCGGATGCGTTCATGCATGATCTCTCTTGTTTCCTGATATTCCTGATATTCTTTCATGATTGTTCCCTCCTCGTATATTTCCGACCGATCACAAACGGCTCTATTAATATAGACAACGCAGAGGGGCAGAAATTGACACATTTTTTCAAAAACCCTGTTTTTTCAGACATCTGCACAAAGACAGATATTCTTTTTTGTGCAATATGCAAGGAGTCCCAAATGAACAGAATTTTAATTATTGAAGACGATCCCTCCATCAGCTCGCTTTTGTATGATGCGCTGACGGAACAGAAATATTCCTGTACACAGGCTTATTCCGGCACGGAGGGGCTGATGCGCATCCGGCAGGAAAGCTTCGACCTCATACTGCTCGACCTGATGCTGCCGGGGATCAGCGGCGAAATGCTGCTGCACGAGATCAAGCCCGACTGCCCGACACCGGTCATCATCCTCTCCGCAAAGGACGAGCTGGACAGCAAGGTCGATCTGCTGACGCTTGGGGCGGAAGATTACATCACAAAACCCTTCGCACTTCGTGAGCTGTTTGCACGCATTGATGTGCAGCTCCGCCGCAATCGCCCTGCGCAGGAGCGTGAAACACTGCTGCAGCACGGTGATCTGGTGCTCGACCGTAAAGGCTTCCGCGCCGCCATCGGGGAAACAGCGATCCCCCTGACCAAGCGGGAATTCCGCATTCTGGAGCTGCTGGTTTCCCATCCGGAGCGCGTGTTTACCAAGCAGGAGCTGTTTGACTATGCGTGGGAGGATTATTATGTCGGGGAGGACAAGACCATCAATGTGCACATCAGCAATATCCGCCGGAAGCTTGCGGCAGTGAGCGACAGGGAGTACATTGAAACGGTCTGGGGCATCGGCTTCCGGTTTCTCGCATGAGCAGAGGGCTGCAAGCGCTTTCCCTTGTGAATGTTCAATAAATTATAACAAGCCGTATTTTAAATCATCTGTTTTCTGCACAAATCCCGCTTGATTTCCGCCGCAGGATATGCTATAATGAGAATATATGAAACGGAGGGAAAACCATGCAGTACAGAAAGCTTCTTTTATGGGGACTTGCCGCGGTAATGACGTGCACGCTCCCTGCGATCTCCGCGCAGGCGCAGGAGGAAAAGCTGATTGCCCTGACTTTTGACGACGGCCCGAACATCCACACCACGCCGCAGGTGCTTGACCTGCTGGAGGAATATAACGCACATGCGTCATTTTTCCTGATCGGCGACAGGATCAGTGCGGAAAATGCCTATGTGGTGCAGCGTGCCTATGAGATGGGCTGTGAGATCAACAGCCATTCGCGCACGCATTCGGACATGACGGAGCTGTCCGCGGAGGAGATCCGCGCGGAAATGGCATTCACTGCGGATGCGGTGTATGAGATCATCGGCGAGTACCCGAAGTTCTTCCGTCCGCCCTATCTGAATGTCAATCAGACGATGTATGACAATATTGACATTCCGTTCATCACGGGATTGTCGAGCAGTGATTCCGGCGCGGACAAGACCGCGCAGGATGTGACGGATGCGGTGCTGTCGCAGGCGAAGGACGGCGCGATCATCCTCATGCACGATTTCTGGGGAAACGACAAGACGGTCGAGGCATTGCAGACCATCCTGCCGGAGCTTTCGGCGCAGGGCTATGAATTCGTCACGCTCACCGAACTGTTCGACCGCAAGCACGAAACGCCGGAGCACGGCGTGGTATACCGTGAGGTGATGATGCATCCCTGCGGCAGCTACGACTTTTCACAGACGCTCTACAGCGGCTTTGCAAGCGGCGACAGCAAGTGGGAGGGCTGGCAGACCGAGGTGCGCTTTGACGGTGCAATGCTCGCAGAACAGGGGGATTTTGTAATTGAGGTCGCCTACGAGGGCGATTATCCGCCTGTTTTCATCCTCAACCGCTGGAAAAGTGCAGAGGATAATTTCTGGGAAAAGCTTCAGCCTGCCTATTACAACGGCAAAAAGGCGTGCTTCCGTTCGCAGGACATGCAGACGGTGCTGGATGCGCACGATGTCGGCTTTGCGGATGTGAACAAGATCCTCATCCAGTCGCCGTGGTCACCGCTGACGGTCACGCAGGCGGATCTGCTGGTGAAGTCTGCGGCGGTGAAGGGGGATGTCACGCTTGACGGCGTATGCAGTACGGCGGATGTCATTGCCTTGCAGAAATATCTGCTGGCAGTTCCTGATTCCACACTTTCGGACTGGAAAAACGGGGATCTGTGCAGTGACGGCATACTGGACGGATTTGATCTTTGCGCATTGAAACGCTGTCTGCTTTCGGAAGGAGGAACAACATGAAACGAATCCATAAACTGACTGCCGCTGTCATGTCGGCAGTGCTTCTGGGGAGTGTAAGCCCCTCCCCCATCAGGGCGGACGGGGGCAGAGAGGTGCTTGTGACCAACTCGGAGGAGCTTCTTGCCGCGCTTGCGGATGTGCAGGCGGGGGATGAGATCATCCTGCGCGAGGGCGTTTACCAGAACGATACCTTTCTCGGTGACGGCATCTGGTCGGCATTCTATGCCGAGGCAGACGGTACAGCCGAACAGCACATCATTATCCGCAGTGAAGATCCGGAACATCCGGCAACTATTTCCGGCGTGACACAGGAAAGCAAGGTCGCTCTCAAGATCCGCGGAAGCTATTGGGAGATCCGTGATCTGAAGATCTGCGAAGCGAATAAAGGCATCTTCCTCGAACAGTCCGAGCACAGCGTCATTTCGGGGTGCGAGGTGTACAATACCGGTGCAGAGGCGATCCATGTCATTGACAACAGCAGCTATAACCTCGTGGAAAACTGCCATGTTCACGATGCCGGCACATACCAGCCGCAGTACGGTGAGGGCGTGTACATCGGCAGTG
>CALGTT010000301.1 GCA_937901485.1 uncultured Ruminococcus sp. | reverse complement strand
AGATAGGATTTTCATACTCTTAACCTTTCATTTGCAGTGGAATTACTGCGACCTTTGCACCGCAGGTGCATTGGGAGCAACTCGCCGGCGCAGGCTCTGCGCCGCCGAAGTCTACAGATAGGATTTTCATAGTTTTACCTTTCATTTAAAGTGGAATTACTGCAACCTTTGTACTATTGATCTCTTAGGTATGCAGTGCGATTTCATGCCAATCGTTTTCTTGCGAGATCAGCCATTCCAGACCTCTCCGGCGTTCGAAAACGACCTCCATATTCAGATCCCCGATGGGGAGATTTTTGTCAACGTGCATATTCTGGACACACGCCCAATGGTATCGATAGTAGAGATCCAGCATATCGAGGATTTCTTCGATATCACGGGGTTTACAATTCCGGCAGAATGCTTCGTAGGAATCGCAGTCCGAAACCAGATGGACTGCTTTCTGACAGTCGCAGATCTGGCTTGCATCCGAAATATCCTCCACAAGTCCAAGTGTCCATGCAAGTGCCCAGAAGCATTCGTATTCCCAGACAACATCCACAACATCCTGCTGGTCGAACATGCCGTTGACAAGGTGCTTTTCTTTTTCATTGAGTCCGTCGAACACTCCGTATTTTTTCATCAGGTCAATGAAGAATTTCACATTGCCGTACTGCTGCTCGGAAATATCGCACGCGATCTGCGTGGAAAGCAGTGCCGCGATGGCTCTTTTGCAGATGGCATCAAGGCTTTTCTGGCATACTTCATTTGCAGGTGGAATCATGGGCAGTCCCTCAAATACGCCGATGCCCTTAGCCCTGATTTTCTGTTCGGAAAGTGCTTTGCGTTCCTGCGGTGTTTTCATAGTTTTCTCTCCTTATTTCATCAAGAACGGTCTGTAAGCGTCTCAATATATGTCTTGATCTCCTGGCTGATCTGATCGGGGGCTTCAACATGAACATAATGATTGCACTCCAGCTGTACAACCTTTCCATTCGACAGACCGGCAGCATAATTTTCATGAATCATTTTCCATTTATCCAACCCATTCTCTCCGAGCATCATGCCAAAGGTTTCCTCATCATCGGATACAAAAAGAAGTGTCGGAACATCGGGCTTTTCTGAATCATGCAGTGTCTTGTAATCGCTGATCTGCTGCTCTGTCGCCAGTCCTTCCCGAAACATTGCTGTTTTATAAAACTGACTGTACCAATGATATGTGATCGCTTTGTATTCAGCCTGTTCCTCTTTTGTCAGCCGCTCACTTACAGCCGCAGGAAACACTTTACCAATCGGATAGAGCCGATAGCCGCCCATGTCATACATCCAGAAATGATAAAATTCAACATCAATCAGCACTTCTTCATAGTTCTGTGCTTCAAGTGCATCCAGATCACCGATCTGGTAATCAAACTGTTCAGGGACAGCCATATCCAGACCAATGATCGCTTCTACTTCCTCCGGATACTGCTGTGCCCAGCGGATTGCCTCCAGACCGGAAGCAGAGTGGGGACAGAGGATATAGGGGGCTTCTATTCCCGCCTCTTTCAATGCCTCCCTGTCCTGTCGGAGCATCGTACTGAGTGAACGCTCACCATCCATATCATCGCTGTAACCATATCCGAATTTTTCAATGACAACGATCTTGTATTCGTCACTGAGCTGACTGTACAGCGGCTTGAAGTCATAGATTACTGCCGGCGTATTCGCACCTGCCATAAACACCAGTGTCTTTTCACCGCTGCCCTCAGTGTAGATGTTCATATTCTTGCCGTCAATCTCGACCAGCAATCCTTTTTGCTGTATCAATGCTGCTTCCTTTTTCAGACAATTCTGATCGTAGAAGTGCAGCCCGATGACGAACAACAGACAGAGTATCAGCAGGCTCAGAAGGGCAAATCCTATGACAATGAATGGGTTGCGTTTTTTTGTTTTCATGGTTTTCTCCTATTTACTTGTACGGGCATTTCTTATCTGACATCATAATAAAATTCATCCGCCGCTTCCCTGTCCTTTCCTGTGAAAATGCGTTTAGTAAGCTTGCGGTTTTTGATCAGATACCAGTCTCCGAATTCATCGAATTTGCGGCTGGAGGTGAGGATATAGGATTTCTTCAGCGTGCCGTATTTCTGTCCCCTGCTCACGCCGAGTTTGTTCAGTCTTGCGGCAAAATCCATATCCTCCAGACTGATCAGGCTTTCATCGAAGCCGCCGATCTTCTCAAAATCCCGCTTATAGCACCAGAACATACCGCCGGAAAGGGCGGCTTTATTCTTCCACATGATGGGAATGAGATTGACTGCGACATAGGCTCCGGAACAGAGAATGCCGAGGGACACACGCTCAAATTTTGAACGGGTGCCGCCGCCGACATATTTGCCGGATTCGAGCATCTCCGCGATTTCTTTCAAAGAGCCTTTTGTCATGCGGCTGTCTGCGTCGATCGTCACGATAATATCGCCTTCTGCGGCTCTGACTCCGGCATTACGGATCATGCTGATGCATTTGTCCTGATTGTCGATCGCCTGCGCACCAAATTTCCTCGCAATTTCGGCGGTTTTGTCCGTGCAGCGATTCGCCGCGACAATGATCTGTACACGGCTTCCGGATACTTCCTGCTCGGCAAGCTTGATGGATTCCAGACAGGCGGTGATGTAGTTTTCTTCGTTGTGGGCGGGGATGATGATGGAAAATGTGTGGTTACTCATGATAGTTCTCCTGTCAGTTGGTCACGAAGTTCCAGAATATGCTCCTCGATCCGTCGGATCACATCCATAAACACCGCATCACTCTCCCCCGTCGGATCGGGCAGATTCCAGTTGTCATCAAAGGCTCTGCCGATGTAGGGACAGCCCACATCACAGCCCATGGAAATCACAAGATCGGGCGTGGGAATATCCGCAAACAGCTTGCTGTGCTGGGTTTCTTCCATGTCAATATTGTACAGCTGCTTCATCAGACGCACGGCATCGGGGTTGATTCGGGGTTTCAGTTCACTGCCTGCCGAATAGCTTTCGAACACATCCGATGCAAGGTGTTTTCCCAGTGCCTCGGCAATCTGGCTGCGGCAGGAATTGTGGACGCAGAGAAATGCGACCTTTTTCTTATGGTGCAGGGGGGAAAACGGACAGCGTTTGCCGATGCACTGGTTGTTCCGGTGGCTGAATCCACAGACGATTTCGGGGCGTTCCATCCCGATGCCGAACTGTTCTTTTGTAAAGTCGATGGCTTGCAGAATTGCAAGGTAGGAATCACGCTTGCAGCAGCGAGGGCCGCCGACAGTGCCGATGGCTTCAAGGGATTTCGCAGTCATGCGGTTAGAGAGTCCCCACGGGATTTCCGTGAGGGGGGATGCCTTTGAAATGATGGACAGAAACATCCCCGTGCTGACACCTGCACCGCAAGCCCCCCAGAAGCCGCACGCACCGCCGGGGACTTGCTTGCCGCGGTGCATCAGTTCTTTGAGTGCCGGCAGGAGGTCGAGCTGACCGCCGGCATTTCTGTAAGCAGTCAGAAGTGCAGAGCCGACAAAGACATGGTGCTCCGGTCCATGCATATGGCAGAACGGTTCACGCATCAGAGTATTGAGAATTTCAATGGGATTCTTGCTCTCCTGTGCAAGGCAGATGCCGATGACGGCATCCATGCCCTTGGTGTGGCATTCGTCACAGACATAATGCCCCTTGATACAGGCGGTTTTGCTGTGTTCTGTTTTCCCGCAAAGCTCGCATGTCATGCTCTGTGCGGTTTCGAGATAGGAAAGGGGGGATTGGCAGATGAGGCATTCTTCGTTCATGGCTGACCTCCGTAATTAGCTATGAATCATTATGATTTCTTGTTCTTTTGGTCTTTCAAAAGAATACCGATCACCATCAAGACAGCACTGACCGCCGAAAGCAGAATGATGCTTGCGTCCGATAATTCGATGTTGATAAAATTGGTGAGCACGATGAAAAATAGAATCAGATAACCGATGATGGATAAAACCTTTCCCATAAATTCACATCCTTTCAATCATATCGCTCACCACGGCTTCACCGTACCAATAACATCCTTTACAGCCGCAATCTTATTTTCATCAAGAAAAGCATTCATTTCGTCCACAATTTTAATCGGCGCGTAAGGATCTGTGAAGATCGCCGCACCGACCTGCACAGCGGATGCACCAGCCATCATGAGTTCAAGGGCATCTTCGCCCGTGGACACGCCGCCCATGCCGATGATCGGGATGGAAACGGCATTTGCCGTCTGCCAGATCATGCGGACTGCAACCGGAAGAATCGCAGGGCCGGACAGACCGCCGACATTGTTGTGCAGTACCGGTCTGCGTGTGCGCACGTCAATTCTCATGCCGAGGAGCGTGTTGATCATGGACAGCGCATCCGCACCGGCGGATTCCACTGCCTTGGCGATTTCCACGATGCTCGTCACATTCGGAGAGAGCTTGACAACCAGCGGCTTGCTCGTTGCCTTGCGCACTGCCGCGGTCACTGCCTCCGCACTTGTGCAGGATGTACCGAATGCCGCACCGCCCTGCTTGACGTTCGGGCAGGAAATATTCAGCTCGATCATATGGACATCGGTCTTGTCCAGCTTTGCTGCAACCTCGGCGCATTCTTCGGGGGTAGAGCCTGCGATATTTGCAAGAATTACGGTATCCTTGGTAAGCAGATTCGGAAGTTCCTTTTCGATAAAGGTGTCAATGCCGGGGTTTTGCAGTCCCACGGAATTGAGCATACCTGCCGGAGTTTCGGCAATTCTGGGGGAGAGATTTCCGGTACGCAGTGTGCCGGTCGTGCCCTTGGTGGCAATACCGCCGAGCATGGACAGCGGATAAAATTCCTCGTATTCTCTGCCGTAGCCGAATACGCCGGATGCCGGAATGATGGGGTTTTTAAATTCCACCCCAGCAATTTTTACAGACAGATCAGCCATTACCAAACTACCTCCTCAGCATTGAATACGGGGCCATTCTTGCAGACATGCAGGAAATATTCCTCGTCATTTCTCTTGACCTTACATGCACAGCCCAGACATGCGCCAACGCCGCAAGCCATGCGTTCTTCCAAAGAAACCTCGCACAGCGGTACATTGTACTGCGCCGCAAGTGCTGCAATGCCCTTGAGCATGGGCATCGGGCCGCAGGCATAGATCGCATCCACGCCGCCGTTTTTGAGCACATCCTCAAGCGGCTGTGTCACAAAACCGTGCACGCCCATCGTGCCGTCATCGGTGCAGAGGATGGTTTCCGCGCCGGTTTTCTTGAAATCGTCCTGCAAAATCACAGCATTGGCACTGCGGAAACCTGTAATAACGGTCGCCTTTTCGCCGTATGCCTGTGCGAGAGGGAGCATGGGGGGCGTACCGATGCCGCCGCCGATGCAGATGACTTTTTTCGCGTCGGGGTTCACGGTGAAGCCGTGACCGAGGGGCGCGAGCATGTCGATGAGGTCGCCCTTGTTGAGCTTTGCGATCTCCTCCGTGCCCTTGCCGCGCACTTCAAAAACAATGCGCAGTGTGCCCTTTGCCTTGTCGATCTCACAGATGGAGATGGGGCGGCGCAGGGTGAAGCTGCCGATGCGGATGTGGACAAACTGTCCGTGCTGTGCGGCTTCTGCCACTTCGGGGCAGAGGATCACAAAGCTGTACATTTCCTTTGCAAGGGTTTTCTTTTCGAGAATGGGGTATTGTCCCTGTGTGTATTTCATAGGATTCATCCTTTCCAAATATTCCGGAATGTATCACAGATAGTACATTGTGGGGCAAAAGCCCCACAATGTTTTGATTTTACAGATTGATATGCGCCGTGATATCATCACGCATACGGATGGCTTCGCGTCTTGCAGCCTTTGCAAAATCCTGCTCGTCGCAGCCCTCCTTCTTGTATGCGCACATGATGGCTCTGGAGGAATTCACGATGCCGCCCAGACCATTTGCATCAAATGCCGCAGCAACGCCCTCTGCGCCGCCGCCCTGTGCGCCATAGCCGGGCACGAGGAAGAAGGTGTGCGGCAGTCTTTCTCTCAGCTCCTTGAGCTGCTCGGGATAGGTCGCGCCGACAACTGCGCCCACTGCGGAATAGCCGTACTTGCCGATGGTGTCCGCGCCCCACTTCTCGCACAGGTCACCCATTCTTGCGTACAGCGGCTCGCCGTCCATGAGCTGATCCTGCAGTTCACCGCTGGAAGGGTTGGAGGTCTTGACGAGGACGAAAATGCCCTTGTCGCGCTCCTTGCACGCACTGAGCAGCGGGTTGATGCCGTCAGAACCGAGGTAGCCGTTGACGGTCAGTGCGTCTGCGCCGAACGGCTCCAGCTCATTCTCGCCGACCATGACAGTGCCGAGATGTGCGGCAGTGTATGCCTCCATGGTTGCGCCGATGTCGTTTCTCTTGCCGTCGGTGATGACGAACATGCCCTTGAGCTTTGCATAACGAATGGTGCGTTCGAGTGCCTTGACACCGTGGTAGCCGTACATTTCATAATACGCAGCCTGCGGCTTGATTGCCGGTACGATGTCGCAGATTTCGTCAATGATCATCTTGTTGAATTCGTAAATTGCCTTGGATGCCGTTCTCAGACTCCATCCATCCTCAGCCTGAAATTTCTTGATGAGGAATTCCGGTACATAGTCCAGCTTGGGATCGAGTCCCACTACGGAAGGATTGCGTGTTTCCTTGATTTTTTCGATCAGTCTGTCAAAGCCCATGATTCATTTCTCCTTTGAATTTGATATATTTGCAAGGCGGTGCGCCTTTAGGCAACACCGCACAAAGACCGCCTGACGGCTTTGTACGCGTCTTGCCTTGATTGCATTATGAAAGGTTCTCCGCTTCATAACGGATGATGCCGCCGGTGATGGTCATAACCGGCTTTCCGGTCAGCTCCATGCCGCGGAATGCGGTGTTGCAGGACTTGCCGTGCAGCTTTTCGGGAGCGACCGTCCACTTTTTCTCCGTATCGACCAGCACGAGGTTGGCTTCTTCACCCTCGGCAAACGTTACTTCCGGAAGTCCCAGAATTTCCCTCGGCTTTGCGGACATCAGCTTCACGATGTCCTGTAAGCTGCATTTGCCCGTGTGGTAGAGCGCGGTCAGCGTTGCGGCGAGGGAGGTTTCAAGTCCGACAATGCCGTTCGGTGCTTTCTCAAAGTCCGCCTTTTCTGCCTGCGTATGCGGTGCGTGGTCGGTCACGATGCAGTCGATCGTGCCGTCAAGCACGGCGGCTTCGATCGCAAGGCGGTCGCTCTCCTCACGAAGCGGCGGATTCATGCGGTCATTGGCATTGCGTGAGCGCAGTTTTTCGTGCGTGAACAGGAAATAATGCGGTGCAGTCTCACAGGTCACCGGAACGCCCAGACGCTTTGCGGCGCGGATGATTTCCACACTGCCCTCGGTGCTGACATGTGCGATATGCACCCTTGCGCCGACGGAAGATGCAAGGATGATCTCACGCGCGGTGATATAGTCCTCGGACGCTCTGTCCATGCCCCTGACACCGAGTTCCTCGGCAACACTGCCCTTGTGCATGATGCCGCCGCTGATGATGTCGAGATCCTCGCAGTGGGAGGTGATGAGCATATTCTGCACTTTCGTTTCTGCAAGTGCCTGCCGCATGAGTTCGGCGGATTTGACCGGTCTGCCGTCATCGGAGAGAGCCGCCGCGCCAGCCTGTTTCAGCTCGGCAAAATCGGTCAGCTCCTCCCCTGCCATGCCCTTTGTGATGCAGGCAACGGGGTACACGGAAACGCCGGTATCCTTTGCTTTGTCGAGGATATAGCGGATGGTTTCGGGGGAATCCACGGGGGGCGTAGTGTTAGGCATGGCAAGCACGCCTGTCACACCGCCGGCAAGTGCGGCGTTCGCGCCGGTGAGGATATCCTCCTTGTGCGTCTGTCCGGGATCACGGAAATGCACATGCATGTCAAAGAGTCCCGGCATGGCGGTCAGTCCTATGCCGTCGATCACGCAGTCGGCGGCTTCGGAGATGCCCTCTGCCATTCTGGTGATCGTGCCGTTTTCAATGAGAATGTCGCATTTCCGGTCGAGCTGTGCGTCCACGGCTCTTACGTTCTGAATGAGAATTTTCATTTGCATTCACTCCTGTCTGTTCCACGCCAAGCCCATAAAAAAACGCCCATCCGTCAGCAGACAGATCAGCGTGGTACGGTGATACGCATGTTGTCCATGCATCCGGCGTGGTGATTCAGTTCAACATTTATATTATACCATATCTGAGAGGGTTTGTCCAGTGGTTTTTGAAATTTTGCGGATAAAAAGAAATCCCCCGAAAATATGTGGATTCGGGGGATATAAAATATGGAATAACTCAGAATCTTACAATGATCTCAGCTATTCTTTTCCCAGTTTACATCAGCATCATCCAGCTTTTGAATCAGGTGCTCAATCTCATCCGGGCACACGGTATAATATCGTTCGTCACCTGTATAATTTATAAACGTGTACTCTACATATTTATCATTGATGATCACAACATCCTTGATTGTTCCTTCATTGAGACAAGCCTCAAAAGACTCATATGTGGTATTCTGGTACTCCGGATAATAAGCGTGCTTATTGGTATTAACTATCTCTGCGATCTGAAATGCGTACAATACCGCAACGAAAATCGCAACTATCAAATGTATAATAAGTTTCTTACAGCTGTTCTTCTGAAATTTTTTCTGGCTTTCTTTTGATACGATATTTCTGAAAAATGCAAGCTTTTCTTCATTGCATTGCGTTTTATCAATATCTATCGACCTGCCAAGTGAGAAAACAATCCTTAATCGGTCAGCATCTTCTGCATAATACTCTGCTGAATCATAGTCCAACACAGCGTCTACAGACGCGCTTTGGATTTTCACACAATCTGTATAGAATGTATACGAATAAAAATCCTCATTTTCGGCATGTACTTTTTTATAATGCTTTCTTCTGTTATGCGGCAATATCAAAAATACTTTCGCACCGTCGAAAGCGATCATAATCGGAACAATCAACCAAAAAACACGCAAACTACTGCGATCTATAGCCATCAGAACAACGGACTCTACGGCAATGACCAGCAATGCAATGAACAGCAATAATAAGATTATTCTTGACCGCTTTCCGAATATCGGTTTCGTATAGCTCGATTCCGGATTACGCATATCAAACGCATATACAATTTCCTTTTCAGAAACATCAATCATGGCATTCCCCTCTGAAATTGAACTAATCATTTATGTTTCCAGAAGCGGTTCGCCGCCTACTGAATCTTCATCTGGAACCCGTTCACCGTCACTTCCGGATCGTCCAGGCTGATCATGAGGAACTTTCTGCCGTCGATCATGCGTGTGGTCACCTTGTCGGTCGCGTCGCCGCTGATGCTGACGGTCACGCCGGAGGAAGTGAGTGTGGTCTTGCTGTCGGTGAGGTTCGATGCCGCAAAATAATTGCCGTCCGCGGTTTCCTTGTAGAGCTGCTGTGCGGCTTCTGCGCGTTCCTGTGTTACGCCGGAATCGAGCAGGATGTCACGCACCATGATGTCACTGACAACCGGCGGCTCGGGTTCATCCTTGAAGGTTTTCGCATAATCCTGAATCTTCTCGTTCACGCTTGCGATCACGTTCAGATTCAGCTCCTCGCCCACTGCCCTGTCAAGCACGGCGCGGAAGGTTTCCTTTTCCTCCTGCGCGGACAGCGTGAAGTGGCAGCCGAGCACCTCCTCGATAAAGGAAACATTGGGATCTTTCGGCTTTTTGGTGTAGTACATGACATGGTTCACGTCCGGACCTCTGCCCGTAAAGGTCGGGAACAGGAAGCCGTCCGTGGGAGCATCCGCTACCACGCGGTCAAACTCCGTCTTGCGGATGATGCTGTTGTTTGCCTCGTCATAGATCAGCCCGTCCACGCGTGATTCCACGGGACATACTGCCGCGATCAGAAAACGATAGTCGTGGCTGTCGAATTTATTGCGCTCGCCGCTTCTGGTCTTTTCAAATACGGTGTAGACACATTCTGCGATGAACACCGCATAGGGCAGCGCATAGTGCATATTGCCGGAGATGTGCTTGATCAGCTTTTCAAGCTGTTCCTCGTCCTCCAGACCATTTTCGAGCACCTTCCAGAGCAGGTTCTGGCTCTGGTCTTCCTCGTACATCTCGTTCGGGAATGCATACTCGATCAGGGATTTGCCGAGAGAGCCTTTGAGCACCTTGGAAAGTGACTGGTACAGGCAGAACAGCTCCTCCTCGGGGATCTCGTGGTAGCCGCGCACAGTATGACAGCGCATTTCCTTTTCGGAGTCGATGAAGGTCACGGAGATCTTCTTCACCGTCATCAGGTCATCGTCCTGTACAAAATGCTTTTTCAGCTCTGCCAAGTCCTTTTTATTCATATGTATGCCTCCTCTTTTTCTTTCCAGATAAAAAAATCCCCACAATTGTGAGGAACAATGAAACATTTTCAATCCTATTGCAGCAGAATGCTTTTTATCTAAAAGTGCCGGTGGTGGGACTCGAACCCACACGCCCTTGCGGACAACAGATTTTGAGTCTGCCTCGTCTGCCATTCCGACACACCGGCAACATGTTTATTATACCACAGTTCTCTTTTTTTGTCAAGAAAAACTTTTTTTGACCGGAGAGGAACGGGGGCTGCACCTATGAGTCTCGCTTTTTCTGTTCAAGATATTGATACCATTGGGGATATGCCGGGGCTGCACCCGCATTCCGCAGATCGAGCCTCCCTCCTCGCAAAATGAGGAAGAAAGCCCGATTTACGGAATAAGATTTTCCGGCGTTATACTTCTTTTCTCATGATCCACCGCCTGCCGAGGAAATACAGCAGAACCGTCACGCCTATGATGAGTACGCCGAATAACACAAGGCAAAGTGTCATGATGGAGTCGCTCAGATGTTCGGGATCCAGAATCAATGCACCAACCACTGTTCCTGCGTTGAACATATTGCCGATGACAATGATCAGCATAAAGATCACAAAAGCTTTCTGTACGCCCAGCCGGATGATCAGGGCATTGCAGCAGATGGAAAGGATCATGGACAAAAGGAACATGCCGCCTGCCGCACCAAAGACAAAGGCAAACGATTCTGCACTGCACCCGCCAAACAGCAGCATGGAAAGCACTGCGACCGCAATGCCGATCACAGCTGTGCCGGATACATAGATCAGATTTATCGCAAGCTTTGCGTGGTAATACGCCAGCCGCTGTACGGGCGAGATGAATGCCTGACGCATCCATCCCGATTTTTCGTCAAACCCATAGGTCGAAAAGACCGTACCCAGACCGATCGCCATACAGAACACGACCGGCAGCATATATGCCGGAGGCTGGTTCGTTACTCCTGCAAACGCCATTGCAGCCATCACCAGAAAGAGCAGGATGGGCGCAATGATGAGGACGCGTTTCATACTGTGCATGATCACACAGAAATCCTTGTAGATCAACCCTTTCATTGTTTAAACCTCCTTTTCCTGCATCCACTTTCTGCCGAGACAGTACATCAGCGCTGTCAGCAGTGTCACGATCACACCAATTGAAATAATGATCCGGTATTGTTGAGAGAGCAGTGATTCCATCAGACCGGAGAGAGCAAGGAACTGAAAGAAGAAGAATACCATCAGGAACATAGCTGACGCTTTCTGTGTGCCAAACCGGATGATGAGTGCATTGATCCAGATGCCGATGACCATGGACAGCAGGCACATGCCGCCTGCCGCGCCGAAAATGAATCCGGCAGTCGTCAGGCTCATATCCCCGAATACCAGTGCAGAAAGCATCGAAACCGTCACACCGATCACAGCGGTGCAGCCCGTGCAGAGCAAATGCAGCAGAAGCTTTGCATGGTAGCATTCCATTCTTGTCACCGTCATCATAAAGCCCTGTTTCAGCCACTTGCTCGCTTCATCCTGTCCAGCTGTAGTCAGCATCATGCACACGCCGATTAACGTACAGAAAATGGTCGGGATCATGTACATTGCCGGTTCCGCCCCCGGTCCGAGGGCGATGGTCGCCATGGCAAGAAAGAGCAGGATGGGAGCGATGACAAGAACATACTTCGTTGCACGCAGACTGATGCAGAGGTCTTTGTAAATCAGTCCTTTCATCCCTTAGAACTCCTTCTCCATCATCCACTTTCTGCCGAGCAGATACATGGTGATGAATGCGCCGAGTACAAGCACAGCAATGGCGGAAATGGCAATCGGCAAATTGTAATCGCTTCCGATTACAACAACAGAACCAATACCAATCAAAGCTCCGAAGAACAGCAGCATTACAAACGCAGCCTTCTGCACACCGAATTTCAGCATCAGCGGAACAAGTACAATACCTAACAAACCCACACCAAGTGCTGTGCCTCCGGCGATTGCCAGCATTCCGCCAAGTACCGGAAGCGTCAGCTGTCCGGTCACGCCTGCAAGGATCATGCCGACCACAAGACCTGCCGCACTGCCGCAGAGAACGTTGACGAAATGTGTCAGGAACTTTGCGTGGTAGTACTGGATACGGCTCACCGGATTTGTCAGTGCATACTGCATCCAGTTGGAACGCTCGTCATAGCCGAATGCATTGTTGATCATCACCATGCCCATGACGGAACACATTGTCATCGGCATACCATAGAGTTCGGACGGATCCTCACTTGATCCATACAGCATAATCGGAAAGCCGATCAGGAAAATGAGCAGGAATATCCACATGCGTTTCAGTTCGTGCGCTTCCGTCATCAGATCTTTATATACTAAGCCTTTCATGCCTTTTCTCCTTTCACAGTCAGCAGCATAATTTCGTCAATGCTTGCGTTGTCCACCACAAGATGCGGGAATGCGCGTTTTACAGCATCGCGGTTTTCCACGAGCACATCATAGTTGCAGTCGTTCTTTCTCCATGCGATACATCCGGCACTCTTTACAGCCGCCAGATCCTTTTCACCGCAGCGCACCACGCCGTGCTGATAGAGCAGAACGTCCTTTTCCTTCGAGAATGCGACCTTGCCCTTATTGATGAACGTGATATAATCCGCAATCTTTTCGAGGTCCGTGGTGATGTGGCTGGAGATCAGGATGCTGTGCTGTTCGTCCTGCACGAATTCCAGAAACAGATCGAGCAGTTCGTCCCTTGCGATGGGATCGAGTCCGGCGGTCGGCTCGTCGAGGATCAGCAGCTCCGCATTATGGGACATGGCAAACGCCAGATTCAGCTTCATTTTCATGCCCTTGGAAAGCGTCTTGATCTCCGCCTTTTCCGGCAGTTCAAAGCGTGTGACAAGCTCCTCAAAGCGTGCGGCATCCCAGTTTTTATAGGTCATTCTGCCGACATTGCCGACCTGCTTGACGGTGAGCACCTCCGGAAAACAGATGGCATCGAAAGCCACGCCGATACGGGATTTCAGGTCTGTATCCTTGTCGTTCATGGGCTTGCCCCAGAAGAGCACCTCTCCCCCATCCCTGCGGATCAGGTTCAGCATTGCCTTGAACGCCGTGCTCTTGCCTGCGCCGTTCTCACCGATCAGTCCCATGATACATCCCTGCGGAACAGCAAAGCTTACATCGGAAAGTGTGAATCTCTTATATTTCTTTGTTACGTTTTTTACCTCAACTGCGAATTCCATCATTCGTCCTCCTCATAAAATAGTGTCAGTAATTCGATCAATTTGCCAAGTTGAATGCCGCTGGAGCGTGCGATCTCTGCCGCCGCCAGCAAATGTTCTTCTGCCTGCCGCTGCCGTTCCTCCTGCACGAGTGCCGAACCACCTGCGGATATGAAACTGCCTCTGCCGACGGTCGTTTCAATGAATCCGTCACGCTGCAGATCTTCATAGGCGTGCTGTACGGTGATGACACTGATGTGCAGTGACTTCGCCAATGCACGCATGGACGGGATCGGATCGCCGTGTTTTAATTCTCCGCGCATGACCTTTTCCTTGATCTGCGAAGTGATCTGTTCATAGATCGGCTTCTGGCTGTTTGTACTGATGATGATCTCCAAATACTCACCTCCGGAATGTGTGGTGTAGTGTGCTGTAAGTGTACTGAAGTGTCATTCAATGTACTTACCTTACAAGTACATTATAGCACACATGAGCACACTTGTCAATAGGGAAATGCAATTTTTTTGAAAAAATTTTTCAGTTGACATTTCATGCCCGATAGGATACAATATAAATAGCAGAAAAAGAACGGAGGGAAAACACATGGATCAGGTGTGGCTGCTGATGCATTCCTATGAACAATTCGGCATCGGAGATGACAAGGTGCTTGGTGTCTATGAAACAGAGGCACTTGCTGAGGAGGCAAAAGCATATTTTCTGAAGCAGAAAGGATTTTCGGATTATCCCTCGCATTGCTTTTCCATCGAAGCCTGCAAACTGAATCAGCCCGCCGGCTGGCAGGATGGATTTTTCCGCTGGGGCGAGAGTGATACTTATTATACAGCATTTGTGCGGATGACGGAACGGATGAACCGGTGGCTGTCCATTGACAAATCTCCTGCGGAATCGTGGGAGGATGCAGGATACTACGAAGCTCTCACAGAAATCAGCTGGAAGCTCCGGAACACCGATGATCCCGAAGAACTGGCGGCATTCATGCATCATATTCTGGTAAGCTGTGCAGAAATGTACCGACCACAAGAAGAATGCCTTGCCATTGCAGAACAATTACTATCCGAGGTGAAACCATGAATCTGATCGAAACACTCAGAACTTCGCAAAACCTGACCGATGCGCAGCTGAAAGAACTTCTGGAAACGGACAGATATGATGAAGAACTGCGCATTGCGGCAGATGCCGTCCGCCGTGAGCATTACGGCACGGATGTCTATATCCGTGGGCTGATCGAATTTACAAACTACTGCAAAAACGACTGCTTTTACTGCGGTATCCGGAGAAGCAACCGCTGTGCGGAGCGTTACCGGCTGACAAAGGAAGATGTGCTCGAATGCTGCAAAGAGGGCTATGCGCTGGGATTCCGGACATTTGTCCTGCAGGGCGGGGAGGATCCCTATTATACGGATGAGCGTATCTGTGAGATCGTATCCGCCATCCGAAACAGCTATCCCGACTGTGCCATCACACTGTCCATCGGGGAGAAGTCTCACGAAAGCTACAAAGCGTACTATGAAGCCGGTGCAAACCGTTATCTTCTCCGGCATGAAACTGCCACAGCGGAGCATTACAGCCGCCTGCATCCGTCGGAGCTGACATTTGCAAAGCGTCGGGAATGCCTCTTTGATCTGAAAGCAATCGGTTTTCAGGTCGGTGCAGGCTTTATGGTGGGCAGCCCTTGGCAGACAACGGAACATCTCATTGCGGATCTGCGCTTTTTGCAGGAGCTGAAACCGGATATGATCGGCATCGGGCCGTTCCTGTCCCATAAGGATACGCCCTTTGCGGAGTACCCGAACGGTGAATTGAAGCTGGTGCTGCGGCTTCTGGGCATTCTGCGGCTGATGCATCCGAAGGTACTGCTTCCGGCGACCACAGCACTTGGCACGATGCATCCGCAGGGCAGAGAGCTTGGCTTGCAGACGGGGGCAAATGTTGTGATGCCCAATCTCTCGCCGCTGAGCGTGCGAAAGAAATACATGCTCTATGACAACAAGATCAGCACGGGCGAGGAATCCGCACAGAGCGTGCGCAAGCTCTCGGAACAGGTGGCATCCGCCGGTTATCGGGTGGTGACGGCGCGAGGGGATGCGAAAACAAAAGCGGCAGAATAAAACAAAGCGGATTTGAGAAAGCTCTCAAATCCGCTTATTTGCTGTATTCTTACTTTACAAAATCGCCCATGATGGTGTAGCCCGGCTGGATGAACAGTCCGGTTTCCTTTGCGGTTCTCTCGCAGAAGCC
>CALGTT010000300.1 GCA_937901485.1 uncultured Ruminococcus sp. | reverse complement strand
CGGGGGAGGTGCCGCCGAACGGCGGCGGGGGGGGCAACTCTTGGTTTCTATTCAAGTGAATGAGTATCATCAAGTTTTAGCTTTTACAAACTACTAATTATGCAATAGGAAATGCGTGCCGCTTTGGCACGCATTTTTGTGCATTCCTACAAAAATCAAAAACCTTGTAAAGCCCCTTGACTTTCCACCCGATTTGTGCTATACTATAGAACGTAAAAAAGCTTTACAGGGAGGGAGCAGGATGGCAAAGGATCTATCTCTCGTGCTTCTGCTCGACTGCTATGGAGAGCTTCTGACCGAGCGTCAGCGCGATATCGCGGAGATGTACTTCAATGAGGATCTGTCCCTTACGGAAATTGCCGAAACACGGGGCATTACCCGTCAGGCAGTCCGCGACAGCATCCGGCATTCCGAGCAGACTTTGCTCGAAACGGAGGAAAAACTCGGCATGGCAGAACGCATCATCGGGATGCGCGAATGCCTCGAAACCATTTTGCAGCACTGCGGTGATGCGGATACCAAAATTGCACAGCTTGCCCGCGAGGGACTGCTGTTACTATAGAATTTTTTGGAAAGAGAGGGCAAAACATGGCATTTGAAGGACTTTCGGAAAAGCTCAATAACGTCTTTAAAAAGCTGAAATCCCACGGTAAACTCACAGAATCCGATGTTAAGGAAGCCATGCGCGAGGTGCGCCTTGCTCTGCTCGAAGCGGATGTCAGCTACAAGGTCGTAAAGGACTTTGTGACAAAGGTGTCCGAGCGTGCAGTCGGCGAGGAAGTGCTTTCCAGCCTGACACCTGCCCAGCAGGTCATCAAGATCGTAAATGAGGAGCTTGTTTCCCTCATGGGTGATGCGAATGAGCGCATCAATATGCCGTCCAAGCCTCCGTGCATTATCATGATGTGCGGTCTGCAAGGCTCCGGTAAGACCACACACGCCGCGAAGCTGGCGAAATACCTCAAGAACGAGGGACACCGCCCGATGCTTGCCGCATGTGATATCTACCGTCCGGCGGCGATCAATCAGCTGCAGGTGGTCGGCGAACGCGCCGGTGTCAAGGTCTTTGAGATGGGACAGATCGATCCCGTCATCATTGCAAAGCAGGCACTGCGCTATGCAAAGGACTACGGTCACGATATCGTGATCCTCGATACCGCCGGCAGACTCCATATCGACACAGAGCTGATGGAGGAGTTGCAGAATATCAAGGAGGAAACACAGCCCCACGAGATCATGCTGGTCGTTGACGCAATGACCGGTCAGGATGCCGTGAATGTGGCGAAATCCTTCGACGATGCACTCGGCATCGACAGCGTGCTCATGTCCAAGCTCGACTCCGATACCAGAGGCGGTGCGGCACTGTCCGTCCTTGCTGTGACCGGTAAGCCCATCAAATTTGTGGGTATGGGCGAAAAGCTCGATGAATTCGAAAAATTCCACCCCAGCCGTATGGCTTCGCGAATCCTCGGCATGGGCGATGTCCTCACGCTCATTGAACGTGCGGAAACGGTAATTGACCATAAGGAAGCCGAAAAGCTGGCGAAAAAGGTGCAGGAGCAGAAGTTCGATATGGACGACCTGCTCGACCAGCTGCGCCAGATTCGCAAGATGGGTTCTCTCAAATCCATCGTGTCCATGCTTCCGGGCGTGGGCGATAAGGTCAAGGACGAGGATCTCGATGACAGGCAGTTCTACCGCCTCGAAGCGATGATCACTTCCATGACAAAGGCGGAGCGTGCCAAGCCTTCCATCATCAATCCGTCCAGAAAACGCCGAATTGCGGCAGGTTCCGGTACAAAGGTGGAGGATGTCAACCGTCTGCTCAAGCAGTATGACCAGATGCAGAAGATGATGAAGCAGTTTACCGGCGGCAAGAAAACCAAGATGATGACGCGCCGGATGCGCAAGAACCTTGCCGGTATGAATTTCGACAAG
>CALGTT010000299.1 GCA_937901485.1 uncultured Ruminococcus sp. | reverse complement strand
AAACCAGATGCAGGAGGGAAACATCCAGATACCAGCAGGAATTGGACTGTACCACCCTGACGCTGCACACAATGGACAGGGCGAACATCATTCCTGCCAGTGCAAAGCTGCTGCCGAACAGACAGATGCTGCAAAAGAACAGCCGCTTCCGGTCATGCCATCCGAACGCTGCCATACAGAGCAGCACAGCAGTGAGCAGTTTGCACAGAACGGAGAAAAATATGGGCATCGGCGGCAGAAGGATCATCAGCGTGCTGACGCTTCCAAGCGCGGACACGGCAAGGCATCTGCCGCTGCGCAGGCGGCTGTGCGTCAGACGCGCGGTCATGCACAGCAATATGTAATTCACATACAGGTTGAACACGAGCAGCACATCCAGATAGATCGTCTGCATAGGACACCGCCTTTCCTCCGGTTCATGTTTATTATACACCGTTTGTCCTGCAAAATTTGTCAGAATCCGGCAGCTCCGTCATTTTCGTACAAACTGCATGAAAGCCATACAGAATGTCCATACTCTATTCGATACAACTGAAAGGAGTTTGTAGCTATGGCATATCATAAAGTGGTGATCTCCGGCATCAATACTGCGGAACTGACCGTTCTGAAGGAGAGCGAAAAAATGGCTCTGCTGCGCGAATTCAAGGAAACCGGCAGCAAGGCGGCGCGGGACGCGCTCATTCAGGGCAATCTGCGGCTGGTGCTCTCCGTTATCCAGCGGTTCACAGGGAGGGGCGAGGATGTGGATGACCTGTTCCAGATCGGCGTGGTGGGGCTGATCAAGGCGATCAACAATTTTGATCTTTCAAAGGAAGTGCGCTTTTCGACCTACTGTGTCCCGATGATCAGCGGTGAGCTGCGGCGGTATCTGCGTGATTACAGCCAGATCAAGGTCAGCCGTTCCCTGCGTGACCTTGCCTATCGTGCAATTCAGGCAAAGGAACAGCTCACCAACCAGCTCCAGCGCGAGCCGACCATGGACGAAATTGCCGAGGAGATCGGGGAAAAACGCGCGGATGTGGTGATTGCCCTCGAAAGCATCAGTGATCCGGTGTCCCTGTATGAGCCGGTGTATTCGGATGCGGGGGACACGCTGTATGTGATGGATCAGCTCAGCGACAAAAGCAGTGCGGACAATTGGCTGGCACAGTTTGCCATGCGCGATGCCATGCGTGCGCTGGAGGAACGGGAGAAAAACATCCTCTATCTGCGTTTTCTCTGCGGCAAGACACAGGTCGAGGTCGCCAAGGAGATCGGCATTTCTCAGGCGCAGGTGTCGAGACTGGAAAAGGGCGCGATCGCAAAAATCAAAGATGCAATTTAGCAATTGAACGCACGGCTTTTCGAAAAAGTTTTTTTCCGGTGTCAGCACCCCAAAGCCTGCCCCCTCCCAATGGGAGGGGGAGAAATAGCAGGGGCTTTGCCCCTGCACCTCATTATTTCTAAACGCTCGCGAAACAGTCGCTGCTTGCACAGATTCGCTCCCAAACGCGTCTGCCGGCGCGGGCTCCGCGCCGCCGCGCCTTGACAAAATAAGCGATTTTGTGGTATAGTAATAAGGAAGAAAAAATTCCGGAGGTAAGCAAATGAAGATGTTACATAAAATTTCCGCCCTGCTCACTGCAGCTGTCATGGGCGCAGTGATGTTCACAGGCTGTATGTCCAACGGCCCTACCATTGCGGAGGAGGATCTCCCCTATGGTGCGACCATGCGTGAGGCTAAGACCACCTATGCCATGCCCGTGAGCTACGACCGCCGCTTTGTCAGTGACGCACAGCTCACTGCCATTACCGAGTTCCTTTCCTCGATCCAGACCTGTGACGGCGATGCCTATGCCGCCAATACCCTTGATTTTTATGCAGAATACCAGCTCAATGAGGTCTACAAGGATACCTACAAAACCTACGACGAGATGATGACGGCTCTGCACAGCTCCATTGCCAAGTCCACGGCGGACGATTTCGACTTCACGATGGTGACCATCACCGATTTTACGCAGGAACGCGTGACCTCCGGTCTGGGCACAATGGTCGATGCCCTTTCGGAGATCAGCGGCGATGAAAACTTTGAACAGTCCCTCACCAACTGCTGGGCAGTCGAGATGGAATGGATGTTCAACTACAATAACGCGTCCTCTACGGCGATCGTACAGGACAGAATGATCTTCCTCTTTGAGATCGACGGCGCGTACTACTGCGTCATGTAAGGAGGTGCGCCATGCCGAGATTCTTTGTCGAACATGCCGATCCCGAACAGATCATCATTACCGGTGAGGATGCCAACCACATCGGACGCGCCCTGCGGATGCGCACGGGCGAGGAACTGACCGTCTGTGCACAGGGAATGGACTACCAGTGCGAAATTACACGCATTACCGACAGTGAAGTCTACCTGCGCCCCCATACCATTACCCCCTGTGCGGCAGAACCGACCGTCAGCGTTACGCTCTATCAGGCAGTCCCCAAGCAGGACAAGCTCGCCGAGATCGTCCAGAAAGCGGTGGAGCTTGGCGCGTGCCGGATCGTGCCCGTGCTGACCTCCCGCTGTGTGGCACGCCCGTCCAAGAATGATTTTGAGAAGAAACGCCAAAGACTTCAGAAAATCGCCGTTTCTGCGGCAAAGCAGTCCGGACGCGGCATCATTCCTGAGGTCGCGCCGCTTCTGAGCTGGAAGGAAGCGTTGCAGGACATGCAGCAGCAGGATATCTCCGTCATGCTCTATGAGGAGGAGGGCGGCGTGCGCTTCGGGGAAGTACCGCTGGAGGGAAAGCACAGCATCGCCCTGTTCATCGGCAGTGAGGGCGGTATCTCCGAGGAGGAGGCACAGCAGGCAGTCGATGCAGGTCTGCACCGCGTATGGCTGGGCAGCCGCATCCTGCGGTGTGAAACCGCACCAACAGCGGCAATTTCCATTTTGATGTATCTTACAAAAAACCTCTGAAAAATATCAGAAAAGTGTTGAAATCCGCAAAAGAATATGGTATAATAAAAGTAGCTTTATCATTAAGCCGCCGGTGGGCTGGACACGCTCCAGTCTGTCCGCAGCAGTCCGGCGAACAATAATCTGCGGAGAAATGAGGAATTACTATGAAGAATTGGAAACTTATTGCAATTATCGCTGCAACCGCTGTTGCAACTGCCGCTGCCGTTGTGATCCTGCTCCAGAAGCAGCAGAGCAAGCGCAGAATGCGTTTTGACAGTGCAGAGTTCGATGATGATTGTCTGGATGATATCGCCTGCGGCGAGCAGTGCACCTGCTGCGGTCAGGATCTTGACATTACACTCCCTGAGGAGGCTGTGGATGCCGCTGAAGAACTGGCAGCCGATGCCGGCGCAGTGATCGAGGACATCGCAGATGCAGTCGAGGATACTGTGGAGGACGCTGTGGATGCAGTTAAGGACGCGGTGGAAGACGCTGCGGAGAAGATCGAAGAAGCGTAACTGAAAATATGCAAAAAACGCTGCCTTCGGGCAGCGTTTTGTATATAAGAAAGGATGTGTGAACCATGAAACAGAATTTGTTCAGAAACATCACTGCACCGCTGACATGTGCGGTAATCGCCCTGCACGCAGGACTTGCGGCATTTCCTGTGAATGCGGTGGAAACTGATGAAACCGTTCTTACTGTGGCACAGGAAACGGAGGAGTTTTCTCTGTACAAAAGCGCGGCTTATGATCCTCTGTATCCGGAGAAGACTGACTACTTCATGCTGAATGGTTATGATGGGACGGACGGAACGACCGTTACTTTTACTGTTGCAGATGAATCCGTTGCTGCGATTGTGCAGTCGGATAACACCTTTGCCAAGCTGGAGGGCGTAGGATGCGGTGAAACCACACTGACAGCTGTCTGCTCTGACGGCAGAACAGCTTCAATTGCAGTTTCTGTCGAAAAACTGAGAGAATATGAGTATGATCAATACCATGTTTCAGCCAGTACCACTGAGGCAAAACTGGAGTATCTCCTTGGCGAAGAACTGGATCTGTCAGGAGTCTGCATCTTCGGTGGCTACGGCATGAATGACTACAGTATTTTGGGAGATATTTTTGGTGAAGAACTGCCCTCGCTCCTCGAAAGAAACACCTTTGATCTTTCTGTGGACACCTCTGCATTCGATAATACCAAGATGGGAATCTACCCGATCGAGGTGCATTTTGGCTATGCAGCGGATACTTTCACGGTGACTGTCACGGATGGAACGGATATCGTCATCCAAGGTGATGTCAACTGTGACGACAGCGTTGATCTTCTGGACGTACTGGCTCTGAACAAAAACCTGCTGGTCGGTGAAAAACTCAGCGAATACGGCATGATCAATGCGGATGTGGACCGTGACGGCAGCACGAATTCTCTGGACGCGCTCAACATTCTCAAGTATACCATTGCGGTGATAGAAGAATTCCCTGACTGATGCAAACATGAAAGGACGGCGTGAAAACACGCCGTCCTTTTTCTCCCAATAGCTATGACGCTCTGCGAAGCAAGCGTCATGCGGTTCAGTAACCCTGTTCGCGAAACAGTCACTTTCCGCACCGGTTCGCACCCATACGCGAATCGCCAGCGCGGGCTCCGCGCTCGCGAAACAGTCACTTTCCGTACAAGTTCGCTCCCATACGCGAATCGCCAGCGCGGGCTCCGCGCCGCGCCGCGCCGTTAGAAGCGGAAGTAGAGGAAGGGGTTGAAGGAACCGTTGACCAGATATGCCGTCGTTGTCAGCAAAAGTACGCAGAGTACCAGCGGTTCAAGTACCACGAACGCCGGCTCTGCCTTTGTTTGCAGATATGCCGCCGCCTTTTTCGGAAGCGGCGTTGCGCCAATGCACGCAAGGAGCAGGATCACACCGAAACTCCTCAGATAATACAATGCCTCCGCCGAGATCAGCTTCAGTCCCCCGAAGCCTGCCATGCCGCGCAGTGTCTCCCATGCCGCACCCATGTCCGGCGCACCGAAGATCACAAAGCTCACAATTGCGGTCAGAAGTGTGTAAATATGGCTGAGTATTCGGTGTTTTTGCAGATATTTCAGCAAAAACAGCTTCTCTGCCACCAGAAACAGCGCGAAATATAAACCCCAGATGATGAAATTCCATGCCGCACCGTGCCAGAAACCCGTCAGCAGCCAGACCACCAGAATATTGCACAGCCACCGTCCCTTCGACACACGGTTGCCGCCCAGAGGAATGTAAACATAATCACGGAACCATGAGCCAAGAGAAATGTGCCACCTGCGCCAGAATTCTGTCGCACTGCGTGAAATATAGGGATAATTGAAATTCTCCATGAAGTCAAAGCCGAACAGCTTGCCAAGCCCGATCGCCATGTCACTGTAGCCGGAGAAGTCAAAATAAATCTGGAGGGAATAGGCAATGCCGTACATCCAGCAGAACAGCACAGAATTGTCCTGCGTCGCATGGAATTGTGCGCAAAGCTCGCCAAGAAGATTGGCAATGAAGATCTTTTTCGAAAGTCCCAGCAGAAACCGCCGGATGCCCAATGCCGCACCGGATATGGAATGCGTGCGCTCGGTGAGCTGCTGCGCAATGTCCGAATAACGCACGATCGGGCCGGCGATCAGCTGCGGAAAGAGCGCAACATAGGCGGCAAGATGGATCGGATTTTTCTGCGCCGGTACATCACCGCGGTATACGTCAATCACATAGCTGAGGATCTGGAACGTGTAGAAACTGATGCCGATGGGCAGCGCAAGCCCCAGAAGCTCCACTGAAAGTCCGGTCGCGGCGTTGAAATTCGTGATGAAGAAATCTGCGTACTTGAAATAGCCCAGAAATCCGAGAAAAACTGCCGCCGAACCCCAGAGCGTGAGCTTCGCGCCGATTTTGCCGCGCAGCTTCTCGATCAACAGCCCCGCACCATAGCCGCAAAGGATGGTCACGACCATCAGTATAACATATTTCGGCTCGCCCCATGCGTAAAACAACAGACTCGCCAGCAGAAGAACCGCGTTTTTCAGACATTTCGGCGCGATAAAATACAGCAGCAGCACCGCTGGCAGGAAATAATAGAGAAAGGTGATGCTGGAAAATAACATAAAATCCCTCCTTTATGGAAATCCCCCGCCGCAGGGCAGGGGATTTTATCATGCTGTCAGGGGTAGGGCTTCCGCTTGTGCAAAGCACAAAGGAAGCGAACATCGGCACGGATTCCGTGTTTAGTTCTCCAGAGAGGTCGGGCACATAACAAAGAATACCTTGTTGCCGGTCTGGGAAACGACCATTTCCTCTGCTTCTACGCAGATGTTCCATCTCGGATCGGCATTGTCCTTGAGTGTCTGCATGAACGCTTCACCGTCCGTGCCCTCCTCCAGCTCAAATACATAGCCGACAAATGCGATCGAACCGATCATGGGCGCGAACATGATGCCGTCACGGAAACCTGTGATCTCGGCATTGCCAAAGCCTGTCAGCAGACCGGGCTGAACGGGCATGGTCGCAGGCCCGAACTGGATCGCGGGATTCTTGATCAGCTCATCGGCAAGGATCTGACAGGACAACATGCCGTCAGCTGCCTTTGCCTCGAAATCTGCGCGGAGTGTCTCGCCGAGTGTGTCGCCGGATACTGCCGGTGTATCATTACCCTCTGCACTGCTGTCCGCGCCGGATTCCTCGCCGGGTGCTGCCGGCTCATCCTCAGAAGCCGCCGGTTCATCCTCGGATGCTGCCGGTTCTTCCTCGGTGGTGTCCGCTTCTGTTTCAGCCTCCGTGGTGGTTTCCTCCTCGGTTTCTGCTTCCGTTTCGGTTTCTTCCTCCGTTGCCTGTGTGGTTGCCTCCGGCTTGTCCGGAACGGAATCCTCCACCTTTGTGGATACACATGCAGTCATTGTGCCGCAGAGCATAGCGGCGGTAATCATCATCAGGATTGCTTTTTTCATTTCACTAATCTCCTTTGGATCGTAATTCTATTGATAGTATTCCCCGTTTTCTCTTGCTTATGAATTTTTTGCCTTCACGATCATTGCGCCGACAATGAACGCAAGAAAAACTCCGCAGATCGCAAAAATAAATATATAATGTTTCGTATCCTCCCGGAATTTCTCCGGATCATCGGGGTTAATGTACAGTGTGCGCGTTTTTCCCAGCAGGCTTCCCATAGAGCCGCTATAGATTCTTCCGTGTGTCCGGATGAGCCGCCCCTGATATTCAAATTCCCACACCGGCGTGTAGGTCGTGCCGTCACTCGAATGCGAGGTACAGTAATCCACACACACCGCCTGTACGGGCACGGTGCAGGTCAGACGTTCAATGACGATGCGGTAAATGAAATATCCCAGTATTGCCACGATAAAAGCCAGACCAAGCAGCAGCGCACCCCATGAACCAATGCCGTTTTCATCCACACCTGTTCCGTATTCTGCATCCATCAGCATACATAAACATTGATATAACATAGCTGTCATTCTCCTTCACAGAACATCAGACATTGAAACGGAATACAACGATATCGCCGTCTGCCATCACATACTCCTTGCCCTCCAGACGCACGAGTCCCTGTTCCTTTGCCGCTGCCATCGTGCCGCATTTCATCAGGTCATCATAGGCAATGACCTCGGCACGGATGAAGCCCTTTTCAAAGTCCGTGTGGATCTTTCCGGCTGCCTGCGGTGCTTTTGTGCCCTCGGTGATCGTCCATGCACGCACCTCCTGCTTGCCGGCGGTGAGGAACGAGATCAGTCCGAGCAGGCTGTAGCCGGTCTGGATGATGCGGTTGAGTCCGGATTCCTCCAGTCCAAGCTCAGAAAGGAACATCGCCTTGTCCTCATCGCTCATGTCGGAGATCTCCGCTTCGGTCTGTGCACAGATCGGGAGCACTGCGGCATGTTCTTCCTCGGCGATCGCCTTGACTGCCTGAAAATGCTCGTGTGCGGAAAGGTCGGATGCAAAATCATCCTCGCAGAGATTTGCCGCATAGATCACGGGCTTACCGGACAGGAGGGGCGTGTCGTGCAGGAATTCCTGCTCATCCTCGGTCACATCAAAGCTTCTTGCGGACTTGCCCTCCTCCAGATGCGCCGCCAGACGCTCGAAGAAATCCACCTGCACAGCGGCTTTCTTGTCGCCCTTCATCAGCTTCTTGGCGCGGTCGATTCTGCGCTGTACCATTTCCAGATCGGAGAAGACCAGCTCCAGATTGATCGTTTCGATGTCACGCGCAGGGTTCACACTGCCGTCCACATGGATGATGTCCATCGACTCAAAGCAGCGGACAACATGCACGATCGCATCGACCTCGCGGATATCGGCAAGGAACTTATTGCCCAGACCTTCGCCCTTGGACGCGCCCTTGACCAGACCTGCAATGTCCACGAATTCCAGCGTTGCAGGCGTGAATTTGTCGGGATCATACATTTTTGCAAGCTGATCCAGACGCGGATCGGGAACGGATACCACGCCGACGTTCTTTTCAATGGTGCAGAACGGATAGTTCGCAGACTGTGCGCCTGCGTTGGTCAGTGCGTTGAACAATGTGCTTTTTCCCACGTTGGGGAGTCCTACCATACCAAGTTTCATAAATCATTCTCCTGTTGTTTTTTCTTGCAGAGTTTGTCTGCTTATCATAAAAGAGCAGCTTATGCTTTTCTTCTGCCCACTTTACTATGATTCCTGCCATCTCGAAGAAATGCAAAGGGGACACCCCTTCCGTCACCCCACCCCCTTTGTCGATTTTGATGGGGGGATTGCTTTTTCATAATTCACAAATCATGCGCAATGACGTTCTGTGCCTTTCAAGAGCTATGATTCCGCTTGCGCAAAGCGCAAAAGAATCATGCGGTTCAGAATCTGCGCTCGCGAAACAGTCACCTTCCGTACAGATTCGCTATCAAACGCGTCTGCCAGCGCGGGCTCCGCGCTGCGGTTCAGAATCTGCGCTCGCGAAACAGTAAGTTATCCCCATTGCTTCGCTGTCAAACGCGTCTGCCGGCGCGGGCTCCGCGCCGCTATTCTTGCGCGTGGTGGTTGATGTCGGCTATGATCGTACTGCCGCGCATACTGAACTGTCCGGTCTTGGTGCCTGCCTCGTGGGGCTTTGCCGCAAGGATGTAGGCTTTCAGCTCCGTGCCCTCCAGCGCGACATTGCCGCTGCCCTTGGCATCACCAATGCCCGTGATCTCGCCGCCCTCGGCATTGACCGCGATCTTGCAGTTTTTCACCTGCACATCCACCTTGCCGCCAATGCCGCCGATGCATGTGCCGAAATTGGAACGCATGTGGTACTTGTGCGTGCAGCCCGTCACATAAACCTCGCCGCTGCCCTGATTGAGCACGCCGATGCCGACCACGCGGCTGCCGCCGCCGGTGAAGCTGATGTCCGTTTCACATTCGATCGTCGTTTCACCCGACAGACTTCCCATGCCCACACTGCTGATGCCGTTCATCTCCAGCTCCAGCTTGCAGCGGTTGGTCGTGTAGATCAGGGACAGCCCGTCCATACAGCCAATGCCCACGCCGTTCGGGGATGCCACCTCTACGCGCAGGTCGCCGGATTCCAGACGGATCTCCGAATCATCGGGGTTTTTGCCGCCGCCGATGCCGATGCTGCGGTCGCTGTTGGAGATGACCTCCACCCTGCCCTCGGAGGCAAGCGTGATGCAGCCATAACTGCTCTCGCAGTCGCCGCCGATGCCGTAGCCGATCTTGGAGTGGCATTCGATCTTCAGATCGCCCTTGCCCAGCAGGTGGAAGAATGCCCCCTGCGGCACGCGGATGCCCATGTAGCTCAGGGAATTCTGCCCCTCCACATGCATGGTCAGCTGCGCATAGCTGCCGATGGAAATACAGGGCTTCTCCTTGCTCACCAGATGCACATTGCGCATGGTCAGCTCACAGCTGTGGTTTTCCATGATGGAAATGTGGATCGGTACAACCTTTTCCGGATCGCCCACAATGGTCATCTGGTGGCGGAACACATGGATATCCGTGTAATTGCGCAGCGCAAGATCCACAAGATCCAGCACCTCGTCATTGTACGCATTGTAGATCTTCTTGTGTCCGCTGCTGTGTTCAAGGTTGGTGTTGATGATGATATCCCGCAGCTCTGCGGGAAGCTCCTCCAGCAGATAGGGCGTGGGACGTGCCGTGAAAAAGCCCTGCACCAGATCCACGCCAAGCCGGATCACGGTCTTGAGGTCTTCTTCCTCCTCCACGCCCTCGGCAAGCACCTGTATCTGGTTGTCGTGCGCATAGTCGATAATGCCCGAAACGAGCTGCTGCTTCTTGGCATCCTTGCAGATGTCTGTGATCAGGCAGCGGTCGATCTTCACATAGGCAGGAAGATTGCGCAGGAGCGTTGCGGTATTGGCATAGCCCGTGCCGTAGTCATCAATGGCAAGCTGTCCGCCCAGTGCGGCACAGCGTTTCTTGACGAGGAGCAGATCCTCCTCAGTGGCAATGGACTGCTCAATGATCTCCAGAACGACCTTTTCAAACAGTCCCTCATAGGTCAGCATCAGGGCATTGTAATCGTTATCATTCAGCGGCACGGAAGCAATGCAGTTGATGAACAGCTTCTTATTGCAGAACGCATTCTGATGCTCGCTGAGAAAGCGCATACAATTGAACAATGTCGCGTATTCCACATCATACAGGCGGCTGTAACGCTGTGCAAGACTCAGGATCTTATCCGGCGTAAAATGCTCACTGCGCATGAGTGCCTCATATGCCACGATATTACCCGTGTGTGCATCCACGATGGGCTGGTAGTGGTAGGTGAGCTGGTTTTCCGTCATGATGATGTTGAACAGCTGTTCCTCACGGTACTCGTCCTTTCTGTGCTCATAAGCCTCCATCGAAAACCGCGTGATGGGATTCTGCGGATTATGCTGAGTCTCAAAGAGCGCGAATTCTGCAAAGGGGATGAGCTTGCTCAGGGTATTGCCCTCCTCAGGATAGACAGCCATACCCGCATAGAGCTTGAGTCCCGAATAATTCGAGGCGTGGATGGGCTGACCGAAATTGTCGGAAATGGTGCATTCTGCCACGGCACTGCGCATCTGGTCAAGCAGCATCATCACGTTGGCGTGTTCCATATCGACAAAGCAAACATAGAAATTCTGGAAGGATTTTGTCGAAAACAGGACGTTATTTCCTGCAAAGCGATTGAGCACCTCTGCCACCGATGCCATGCAGTAGTTGGTGCTGTTGGCATTGGAAAAGTCCGCGATCTTGTCAAGCCCCTCCACATGGAGTGCGGCAATGGAAATGCGCTTGGCTTTCTGGAAACGCCTCTGCACAAGATTGGAAAACGCCGGAAACCGGAGCATACTGGTCACATCGTCATAATCCTGCTGACGGTAGTCGGCAAGCTGCTGACCGATGCGGCGGGAGATCTCCTCCACCTTCTGCCAGTACGCAGGGCTGTCGCCGATGAAATAGCATAGGATG
>CALGTT010000298.1 GCA_937901485.1 uncultured Ruminococcus sp. | reverse complement strand
GCCGCCGTTGATGAAGAACGGCTCATTCTGAGTGATTTGATAGGTTCCTGTCTCCCAGTCTGCACGGCAGGTTTTGATGGCGTGCAGTGTCTGCGGTGCAACATAGGGCGTGAATGTGCTCCACGGAACATCGTAGCAATAGCGGTCATCTCCCAGCTCCGTGCCGTCAATTCCGGAATTATTGCGTACAAAAAAGTTCTCATCATTGACAATACCACCGATCTCCGTGCCGGCTGCATTGTGCAGAGTGACTCGCACGCCTTCAGCAGAACTGCCGTCGGGATACTGTACGTCCAGAAATACCATATTGCCCGGTGCGACTTCGATCAGACCTGCTGATGCAGAGAGTGGTACGGACTGCAGCAGCAGGATGCCTGCCGCAAGCAGTGCAGTGATATGGTTCTTCATGATGGTATTCCTCCTTATTTGAGCGTTTGATACAGAAAATAATCAATCTCCCATTTTCCGCCTGAACCTATGTATGCGGCATATTGCAGAATCAGCGCGGCATCCACAGCGTTAATTGTACCATTCTTATCAAGGTCGGCGGCAGTGGTCTGTTCCGTATTCAGACCGGAGGGATTGCCGGAACCAATGGCAGAAGCCGCTTTCAGGAGCAGTGCAGCGTCCGCGGCATTGATATCAATATCAAGGTTGACATCACCGAGGAGCAGTTTGCGTTCCAGTGTGAGTTTCAGATATTGGTAATCCTTGGAATCCTTGACCGTGACAGAGGTGATTTTGGGTTCTGCGTAGCCTTCGGGAAGGTCATTGCAGGTCACTGTATAAGTGCCTGCCGGAACACTTGCCATGCTGACTCCGGTATCGGGGAGATTTGCGGCTTTGACAATCATTCGTTTAGTCGGACTCGTATAATCGTAGTATTGTGAAGTCCATGAACCGCCGATGCCATAGCTGCCGTACAGATAATGGTAGCTGAGCACGGCATTGATATGCCGTGAACTCTCTTTGGTGTAGAATTCCACATAACCGTCCTTGTCGGGAATGACCACCGAGGACATTGCGCCACTCTGGAGGGAGAGGATCGCAGCGGTCTGGGGATTGGGCTTGGCAAGGTCGTAGGATTTTCCATCTATGGTGAAGGTCGTCTTTCCGGTGAAAATGCATGTATCGTGGTCCTTGAAAATGTCCGGCAGATACATACGGCATTTCACATATTCCGTTGCCTCGTCATAGCATTCCAGATAATTCAGGTTATGCTTACTGCCAAGACGACCTTCAAGAGTGTCGTAATGAAAAAAATTGTCCGAGCCGACAGCTGCGTTCCTCACCGAGCCGGCAGGTGCAGAGAATCGGAGAAGCTTGCCGTAAAGATTATTGCCTGTATCGCTCAGATTCAGGTATTGCTTGCTCTCGTCCACCTCCAGATAGGCGCGGTACGGATTATCTTTCCATTTCGGGTCAATATAGACACCCCATTGGTTCGGCTCAATGCGAATGCTTTCCTCCGCAGCAGGATGATAGCCGAGCTGGATATAGTTGGTGGTCTCCTCCTCAAAATAGAACAAACTCGGAGAATGTGTGATCGATCCGCTATTGAACGTATCGTCAGATGCTTCATAAACTTCGTGCAGGACATAGCCACTCGGAATCATTGCTTCAAATTCACTCCACGGAATGTAGAAATAGTCGGGATACTCCGTACTTGTGGATGTGCAGTTGTAGATGTCACTTGCATAGGAACTGTAGAATTTCTCACCGGTGATAACACTGCCGACATACTCGCCCGCGGAATCCTTGAAGCTCACAGAAACACCGTTCACGGGATTTCCCTTTTCATCCACCACCTGTACATTGAGGAGATTGGTGGGCTGTACGGTGACGGTCGGGAGGCTGCCGCTGGCATATACCGTAGGGGATGTCTGCAAAAATGCAAGCGCAGCAGCAATTGTGAATGCAGTTATTTTTTTCATTGTATCTCCTTTCCAAAAATCCCCCATGCCGTGCTGCACAGGGGATCTTATCAGTATTTGTTATCTTGCCTTGGTTGCAACCTCTGTCAGGAGTTTGCCGAGCAGTGCGTCCATATCCATTGCACCCAGATTGTCGCCCTTTCTGGAACGAACGGAAACGGTCTTGTTCTCCACTTCCTGATCACCGACTGTGAGCATGTAGGGAGTCTTTGCAAGAGTTGCCTCACGGATCTTCTTGCCCATCTTTTCTGCTCTGTCATCAATGGAGCAGCGAATGCCCACAGCTTCGAGCTTTGCCTGTACTTCGCCAGCCCAGTCGAGGTGACGGTCTGCGATCGGGATGATCTTTACCTGCTCCGGTGCCAGCCACAGCGGCAGCGCACCTGCATACTTTTCAATCAGATATGCCAGAGTTCTCTCATAGCAGCCCAGAGAGGTTCTGTGAATGATGTACGGTCTGCTCTTCTGGCCGTCGGCATCCACATATTCCATGCCGAACTTTTCAGCCAGCAGCATGTCGATCTGGATGGTTACAATGGTATCTTCCTTGCCGAATACATTCTTGTACTGAATATCCAGCTTCGGGCCGTAGAATGCAGCCTCATCAATACCGATCTCATAATCAACGCCCAGATTATCAAGGATCTTGCCCATGATGGTCTGTGCTTCTTCCCACTGTTCAGCCGTACCCTCATACTTGTTCTTCGGGTTTGCCGGATCCCACTGGGAGAAGCGGAATGTGCAGTCCTCCAGCATACCAACGGTATCCAGACAGTACTTAGCCAGCTCCAGACAGCCCTTGAATTCTTCTTCGAGCTGTTCCGGACGGAGGATCAGGTGACCTTCGGAGATGGTGAACTGACGGACACGGATCAGACCGTGCATTTCACCGCTGTCCTCGTTACGGAACAGTGTGGAGGTTTCGCCCAGACGCATCGGCAGATCACGGTAGGAACGCTGACGGTTCAGGAATACCTGATACTGGAACGGACATGTCATCGGACGCAGTGCAAAGCATTCCTTTGTTTCATCCGTCGGATCGCCCAGAACGAACATACCGTCAAGATAATGATCCCAGTGACCGGAGATCTTGTACAGATCGGACTTTGCCATGAGGGGAGTCTTTGTCAGCAGATAGCCGCGCTTCTGCTCCTCATCCTCGATCCATCTCTGGAGAAGCTGAATGACTCTTGCGCCCTTCGGCAGGAGGACGGGAAGTCCCTGACCGATGCAGTCCACAGTGGTGAACAGCTCCAGCTCTCTGCCGAGCTTGTTGTGGTCACGCATCTTTGCCTCTTCACGACGCTGGATCTCTTCATCGAGCTGTGCAGCCTTGGGGAATGCAGTGCCGTATACACGGGAGAGCATCTTGTTCTTTTCGGAGCCTCTCCAGTAAGCACCTGTGCAGGACAGGAGCTTGAATGCCTTGACTGCACCGGTGCTCATGAGGTGCGGGCCGGCACACAGGTCAACAAATTCTTCCTGCTTGTAGAAGGAAATCGGTTCACCCTTTGCAGCGTGCTCCTCGCAGAGTTCCACCTTGTAGGGTTCATCCATTTCCTTGAGCTTTGCAATTGCCTCGTCGGGGGAGAGTGTGAAGCTTTCGAGAGCCTGATTCTCCTTGACGATCTTCTTCATTTCTGCTTCGATTTTCAGCAGCTCATCGGGGCTGAACGGATGGGGTGCATCGAAATCGTAGTGGAAGCCATTGTCGAAGGCAGGACCAATGGCAAGCTTTGTTT